>NZ_VIDT01000465.1 GCF_006519715.1 Ideonella azotifigens | reverse complement strand
GCCCATCAGCCTGGGCCTGTGCGGCACGGCCGGCGGCGGCATGGCCACGCTGCAGGCCAGCGCAGGCACGGCGCTCGCAGTCGCGCTGGTGCACACGCTGGCGATGATGCTCACCGGCCTGGCCATCGCCTGGCTGGTCTACCGCCACCTGGGGCTGCGTTTCCTGAAGCAGGGCTGGTTCAACCTGGACGCGGTGTGGGGCGCCAGCCTGGTGGTGACGGGTGGGCTGAGTGCGGCGCTGGCCTGGTAAGGACGTCCTTTCTCAGGCCAATCTCCCTGGAGCTTGTGGCATGCTTATCGTTCTGTGAACAGAACGAGGTGTGCGATGACCATCCCGATTGAAGTGCTCGAGGCTGAGGCGTTAAGCCTGCCACAGGCGGACAGGTCGAGGCTTGTAGACCGACTTCTGGCCAGTCTTGGACACGACCCGGAATGGGAGGAAGCTTGGTCCGAGGAGGCTGACCGACGGGAAGCGCGCATCGCTGATGGCCAAGCGCAGTGGATCAGCGGACCTGATGCGGTAGCGCGTATCCGTGCTTCGCTGAAGTGACCTATGTACTCACGCCGGAAGCTGAAGCCGAGTTGTCAGACGCGGCCTCCTTCTGCAGGCGACAGTTCGGAGCCTTCGCCGCGGAGAACTTCCTCGCCACCTTCGAAGCGAAAGCTTGCCTGATCGCTGAGTTTCCAGGTGTCGGGACAGCAACTTCAAAGGGCCGCTACCTGTTTCCAATCGGACGGTATCCGTTCTCGATGCTTTATCGAGTCGAAGGTGGAGCCGTCCGCATCAGCGCTGTCGCACATCATGGTCGGCGACCAGGATACTGGCGCAAGCGGCGATGATCAGGAAACGCAGGCCCTTCTAGGACAGCGCCATCACGGCTGGCGCCAGGCCGAGTTTCTTGGCCGCCGGGCAAACTTGCGGTCGTCGAATGGGGCGACGTCGCGTCTTGGCACCCGCTTCATCGTTGTTGTCGTGGCGGGCCAGGACGTTGGTGCTAAGGCCGGTCATCGTTTGACCACGCGCTTCGCCAAAGTGGCGAGATCGAAGTCCGTTGGCACGGCAGCGCGCCGGCTCTTGAGCATGCCAAATCCGCTGCTGGCCTCGTCAGGCGGTGAACTGCGGACCCGCATCTCGACGTGATCGTCGACCAGCAGGAACTCGACGAATCAACGCGCAGGTTTCTTCGGCGGACGGTCAAGGCGAGACCCCTAGAACACGCGCTGTTACCGCATCGTCAGGACTTCGACACGGGAGCGTCATCGACACTCGCCAAGCTCGCCGTCTACCCAGACCAAGTGGAGACCGTCCCCGTCATGAAACTCAATCCCATCCTCGCCGCGGCCCTGCTCGCGGCCTCGGCTTCGGCCAGCTTTGCGTCCACCAGTGGCGTCGTCATCAGCCAGGCCTATGGCGGCGGTGGCAACAGCGGTGCCACGCTGAAGAACGACTTCATCGAGCTGTACAACGCCGGCGCCGCAGCGGTTTCGTTGAATGGCTGGTCGGTGCAGTACAACTCCACCACCGGCACTGCCAGCTGGGGCGTCACGACGCTAAGCAACATCACGCTGCAGCCCGGCCAGTACTACCTGGTGCAGGAAAGCGCCGGCACCGGCGGCACGCAGAACCTGCCGACGCCGGACGCCACCGGCACGCTGGCGCTGAGCGGCACAGGCGGCAAGGTTGCGCTGGTCAGCAGCACGACGGCGCTGACCGGCGACAAGCCGAGCTCGGCCAGCATCGTCGACCTGGTCGGCTACGGCAGCGCCAACTACTTCGAAGGCAGCGCCGCAGCGCCCGCCACCACCAACACCACCGCTGTGCAGCGCGCGGCCGCCGGCTGCACCGACACCGACCAGAACAGCGCCGACTTCGCCGCCGGCACGCCCGCACCGCGCAACACCGCCAGTCCGGTCGGCACCTGCACCGTCAGCGGTCCGACGCAGCGCACGATTCCCGAGATCCAGGGCAGCGGCGGTGCCAGCCCGTTTGTCGGCGAGAAGGTGCAGACCAGCGGCGTCGTCACGCTGGTCACCAATAACAGCTTCTACATGCAGGACCTGAACGGCGACGGCAATGCCGCCACGTCCGACGGCATCCTGGTCTACACCGGCAGCGCGCCCACCGTGGTGGCCGGCCAGCTGGTGCAGCTGCAAGGCACGGTGGCCGAGTTCAACACCGGCGCCGCCACCAACGCCGATACGCTGGCCCACACCGTGACCGAGCTGACCGGCATCAGCGGCATCAGCGTGCTGTCCAGTGGCAATGTCATCACGCCGACGGTCGTCACGCTGCCCGAGAGCGTGGACGGCGAGCTGGAGCGTTACGAGGGCATGCTGGTCACGATCAACGGCCCGCTGACCGTGCAGCAGAACTACTTCCTCGGCCGCTACGGCCAGCTGTCGCTCGCGGTGAACGGCCGCCAGGAACAGCCGACCAACCGCTTCCGTCCGGGCGCAGACGCGCAGGCGCTGAACGACGCGAACAACCGCGCCCGCATCCTGCTGGACGACGGCACGTCCGTGCAGAACCCGAACCCCACGCCCTACATCGGCGCCGACAACACGGTGCGCGCCGGCGACACCATCGCCACGCTGACCGGCGTCATCGACTACGGCCTGGCCACCTCCAGCAACACCGACTACGGCGACTACAAGATCCAGCCGGTCGGCGCGGTGGCCATCACCCGCGCCAACGTCCGCCCCACGGTGCCCGCCACCACCGGCGGCAACCTGCGCGTGGCCAGCTTCAACGTGCTGAACTTCTTCACCACCTTCACCGACGGCACCACCGCCGATGGCCAGAGCGGCCAGGGCTGCACGCTGGGTGACAGCACATCGGCCTCGAACTGCCGCGGTGCCAACAACGTCGCCGAGTTCGAGCGCCAGCGCGCCAAGATCGTCGAAGCCATCGCCGCGATCGACGCCGACGCGCTGGGCCTGATGGAGATGCAGAACAACGGCTCGACGGCAGTGCAGAACCTGGTCGACGCGCTGAACGCCAAGGTTGGCGCCGGCACCTACGCCATCGTGCCGGACCCGGCCGCCGGCACCGGCACCGACGCGATCAAGGTCGCGATGATCTACAAGCCGGCCCGTCTGGCACCGGCCGGCCTGGCCTCGTCGGACACCGATCCTGTCAACAACCGCCCGACGCTGGCGCAGACCCTGGTCGCTGCCAACGGCCAGCGATTCACGTTGGTGGTCAACCACCTGAAGTCCAAGAGCAGCTGCCCGGCGGTGGGCGACGCCAACTACGAAGGCAACTTCGACAGCGGCGACGGCCAGGGCTGCTGGAACGCCCAGCGTGTGCAGCAGGCCCAGCGCCTGATCACCTGGGTCAACAGCCTGAGCGCGGGCGCCGGCACGACCGACGCGGTGCTGCTGGGCGACTTCAATGCCTACGCCCAGGAAGACCCGGTGGCCACGCTGGTGAACGGCGGCTTCCAGGACCAGATCGCGCGCTTCAACAGCTTCGGTTATTCGTACGTGTTCAACGGCGTCTCGGGCCGGCTGGACCATGGCTTCGTCAGCCCGTCGCTGGCGGCGAAGGTGACGGACGCGACCGACTTCCACATCAACGCCGACGAGCCGGCCATCATCGACTACAACACCGAGTTCAAGCAGCCGGCCTGCCCGACCTGCGGCCCGGACTACTACAGCGCCACCGAGTACCGCTCGTCCGACCATGACCCGATGGTGATGGGCCTGTCGCTGCTGACCACCATCCAGGGCACTGACGGCCGCGAGGAGATCATCGGCACCGCGGGTGACGACGTGATCATCGGCGGCGGAAAGATCGACAAGATCACCACCGGCGCTGGCAAGGACCTGGTCGTCATCAACGCCGTGGCCGACGCGATGGACCTGGTGACCGACTTCGTGCCGGGCGAAGACCGCGTCGACCTGCACGGCCTGCTGGCCAGCATCGGCTACACCGGCAGCGACCCGATCGCCGACGGCACGATCCGCGTGGCCGACGGCCAGCGCGGTGCCAAGGTCCAGCTGAAGACCGCGACCAGCCGCACCGGCTACCAGACCATGGTGTTGCTGCAGGGCGTGTCGGCAGCCGACATCGTGCCCTCGCGCGACCTCGTGCTGAGTGGCCCCACGCTGCAGAAAAAGCGCAGCCGCAAGTCGGTGCACTAAGACCCGGCTGAGCCCGGGCGGCGGTGGCAATCCGCCACCCCGCCCCGATGACCCCATGCGACCCACCGGTTACATGGGGTCATCTTCTTGGGGCTTTCCCCTGCGGACAGTGCGGATCGCCAGCCGCGCCGGGCGAGAATTGCGCCAGCGGTGCCCGGCAACGGCGGGCCGGAAGGAACAAGGCAAATGGCGCAGGAAGAACACAAGAGCGGCGTGCTGGAGACGCTGATGCACGGCCTGGTGGCCGGCGTGGCCGAGGGCATGGTGCGCGAGGAAGAGCACGCGCCAGCGACGGCCGTGGCCGGCTATCCGCACCTGGTGGCCGACATTGGCGGCACCAACGCCCGCTTCGGCCT
>NZ_VIDT01000464.1 GCF_006519715.1 Ideonella azotifigens | reverse complement strand
CTGGGCAAGGCGCCCGAGCTTGCCGCGCAGCCGCCGGCCTCCGCCGGGGCCATGGACGCCGGCGTGGTCGAGGTGCAGGAAATCACCCACGACCACGAGCTCGACGAAGCCGTGATTGCCTTTGCCAATGCCGACTTCGCCCTCTGCGAACGCGCGCTGGTGCAGCTCACCGCCGCTGGCGGCGCAAGGCAGAACCACAACGACACCTGGCTGGTGCTGTTCGACCTGTTCCGCGCCACCGGCCAGCAGGCCAGCTTCGACGCGCTGGCCAATGAATACCTGCAGCGCTTCCAGCGCTCGTCGCCACAGTGGTTCTCGCTGCCCAAGCTGGTGGCCGAAGCCGCCAGCCAGGTACCTGCAGCAGCCAGCACCGGCGCCGAGGTGGCCTGGGTCTGCCCGGCGCACCTGGACGTGGACGCCGTCACCCAGCTGAATTCCCAAACCCTGCAACTGCCGCAGCCCTGGGTGCTGGACTGGACACAGCTGCAGAAGATCGACCCCGACGCCGCCGCGCGGCTGTACCGGCTGATGCAGGGCTGGGCCCGGCAAGTGCTCGAGATGCGCTGGCTGTCGTCCGACCGCCTGTTCATGACGCTGCAGGACGCCGCGCCCGTGGGCGTGCGGGACGCCGATCCGGCCTACTGGATGACGCGGCTGGAAGCGCTGCGCATGATCAACCGGCCGGACCAGTTCGACGAAGTGGCCATCGACTACTGCGTGACCTACGAAGTGTCGCCGCCCAGCTGGGAGCCCACGCGCTGCTCGGCCCTCGTGGGCAGCTCGTCGGCCAACACCCAGTCGGCCCCGATGTCGGTGCTGAGCGAGCCCATCACCACCATCCAGGGCGCCAGCGAAGGCAAGAGCGGCTACAGCGTGACCTCGCTGGAACTCTCAGGCCAGCTCTCGGGCGACATTGGCCCGCTGCTGGGCATGCTGGACAACCGACTGGGCACTGCGCGCATGGTGCACATCTCCTGCGCGCTGCTGATCCGCGTGGACTTCATTGCCGCGGGCGACCTGCTGAACTGGGTCATTGCCAAGCGCGCCGAAGGCCGCAACGTGCGCTTCACCGAAGTGCACCGGCTGGTGGCGCTGATGTTCGGCGCGATGGGCATCGTCGAGCACGCCTACGCCCAGCTCCGTCAAGCTTGAATTGGCGCACCCGGTCTCGCGGGTACGCGAGACCACCCGCCGAGCGGGTTGCGCAGGCCGCTTGGGGCGGCCCGGCGCTGCCTGCGCTCCGCGCTGATCCAACTTGCTGTCGGTTTCGCATTCCCTGTCTGAGAACTTGCATGGCGGCTTGCATTCCAACGTCGGTGCCCTCAGCTAACCCTCGTTTTCGCTTCCAAAACAATCCATGGACTCTTACCACGGCACCACGATCATCAGCGTGAGGCGGCGCGGGCCGGACGGCCAATGGCAGGTTGCACTGGGCGGTGACGGTCAGGTCACGCTGGGGCACATCGTCGTCAAGGCGAGTGCGCGCAAGGTGCGCCGGCTGCATCACGACAAGGTGCTGGCCGGGTTTGCCGGCGCGACGGCGGATGCCTTCACGCTGTTCGAGCGCTTCGAGTCGAAGCTGGAGAAGCACTCCGGCCACCTGGTGCGCGCGGCCATCGAGCTCACACGCGACTGGCGCACCGACAAGGTCCTGCGCAACCTCGAAGCCATGCTGGCCGTGGCCGACCGCGATGCCTCGCTGATCATCACCGGCAATGGCGATGTGCTGGAGCCCGAGCTCGGCCTGGTGGCCATCGGCTCCGGCGGGGCCTACGCGCAGGCCGCCGCCCGCGCACTGCTGGCCCACACCGAAATGGGCGCAGCAGAGATCGTCAAGAAGTCGCTGGAAATTGCCGGCGACCTGTGCATCTACACCAACCAGAACCACACGATCGAGGTGTTGGAATGAGCATGACACCCCAGGAAATCGTGTCCGAGTTGGATCGGCACATCGTTGGGCAACAGGGTGCGAAACGCGCCGTCGCCATCGCCTTGCGTAACCGCTGGCGCCGCCAGCAGGTCGAGGACAAGCTGCGCGCCGAGATCACGCCGAAGAACATCCTGATGATCGGGCCGACCGGCGTGGGCAAGACCGAGATCGCGCGCCGACTGGCGCAGCTGGCGGACGCGCCGTTCATCAAGGTCGAGGCAACCAAGTTCACCGAGGTCGGCTACGTTGGCAAGGACGTGGACACCATCGTGCGCGACCTGATGGACATCGCCATCAAGCAGGAGCGCGAAGCCGCACTCAAGCGCGCCCGGCTGAAGGCCGAGGACGCCGCCGAGGACCGCATCCTGGACATCCTGGTGCCGCCGCCGCGCAGCAGCCAAGGTGGCGACGCCTTCGGTTTCACGCCGCCGCCCCCCGCGCCCACGCCGGACAACACTGCGCGCCAGGTCATGCGCAAGCGCCTGCGCGAAGGTTCGCTGGCCGACAAGGAGATCGAGCTGGAAGTGGCCGAGCCGCGCGCCAACCTCGACATCGTCAGCCCGCCCGGCATGGAGGCCATGGCCGAGCAGTTGCAAGGCCTGTTCTCGCAGATGGGCCAGCAGCGCAAGAGCCAGCGCAAGCTGAAGATTGCCGAGGCGCTGCAGATCCTCACCGACGAGGAAGCCGCCAAGCTGGTCAACGAAGACGAGATCCGCAGCAAGGCACTGCACAATGCCGAGCAGAACGGCATTGTCTTCATCGACGAGATCGACAAGGTCGCCTCGCGCAGCAACACCCAGGGCGCAGACGTGTCGCGCCAGGGCGTGCAGCGCGACCTGCTGCCGCTGGTCGAAGGCACGACCGTGAACACCAAGTACGGCATGGTCAAGACCGACCACATGCTGTTCATCGCCTCCGGCGCCTTCCACCTGGCCAAGCCCAGCGACCTGATCCCCGAGCTGCAGGGCCGCTTCCCGATCCGGGTCGAACTGCAGGCCCTCAGCGTGGACGATTTCGAGGCCATCCTCGGCAGCACGCACGCGAACCTGGTGCGCCAGTACCAGGCCCTGCTGGCCACCGAAGGCGTGACGCTGGACCTCGCACCCGACGGCATCCGCCGCCTGGCGCAGATCGCCTTCGAGGTCAACGAACGTACCGAGAACATCGGCGCGCGCCGACTGGCCACGGTGATGGAGCGGCTGCTGGAAGACCTGAGCTTCGACGCGCCGAACCTGTCGGGCCAGACTGTGCAGCTCAACGCCGAGTCGGTGAACGCCAAGCTGGGCGAACTCGCGCACAACGAGGACTTGTCGCGCTACATCCTGTGAGCTGCTTCTCGCGAACAGGGCTTGCGTGAAGGGCTGCATCGGGCGCTCTTGACCCAGCGCAAGTGGCGGCGCGAGCGCGCGGCTAGTCTCGCGCCTCATGGCGCCTTCTTCCCCAGCCCTCGAGCCCGTCAGCGCGACGATCCTGCGCCACGCCAGCTGGGGCTTGCGCGCCGCACCTCGCGAAAGCCCGCTGGCCGGGCGCATCGAGCGGCGCTGGCGATGGCCGGTGGTGGCAGCGCTGCTGGCCACCATTCCTGCCTTCTATGCCGAGCTGCTGCTGCCCACCGGCAGCACCTGGGCCCCCTCGGCCTACCTGGTGGCGGCCGTGGTGCTGGCCTGCGCCCTGATCGCGGTGGCCTGGCACACGCCGTCCCCGCGCCAACACCTGACAGCCAATCCAGGCGAGTGGCTGCTGATCGCCGGCCTGTTCAGTGCTGCGCTGCTGCCCACCAGCCAGGGCTCGGGCGCGGCACTGTCGCTGCGCCTGGCTGTGGCACTGCTGACCTTGCTGCGCATGGTCTGGGCACTGAAGCACTTGCTGAACCGCGGCGGCCTGACCTACCTGCTGGCCATGGCGCTGATGGTGCTGATGGGCTGTGGCCTGGGGTTCTGGTGGCTGGAGCCCACGGTGCACACGCTGGGCGACGGCCTGTGGCTGGCGTTCACCACGGCCGCCACCGTGGGCTACGGCGACCTGGTGCCCACCACGCCCGCGTCCAAGATCTTCTCGGTCTTCGTGGTGCTGCTCGGCCTGGGCGTACTCACGCTGGTCACCGCGGCGATTGCCACCAGCTGGATCGAAACCGGGGAGCGCCGCATGGAGCGCGAGATCCTGCAGGACATGCGCCACGAGATGGCCCGCTTGCGCCATGAGCTGCAGGCCTTGCGGGAAAGCCTGCCAGGGTCGGCGAAAAAAGACTAGAGCGCCAGCCTGTGCGACTGGATGTGCAGCAGGCCGTCGAAGATCAAGGATTCGACCAGTTCGTGCGGCACGTCCAGGTAAGGCGCCACTTTCCAACCTGCGCCACCGGTCATCAGCAGCACCGGCTCTTCACCACCGCTGCGCGCCGCCAGGTGGGCGCGCATGCGGGCAATGGCGCCGGTGATGGCATAGGTGCCGCCGCTGGTCAGTGCGTCGGACGTGTTGGCCGGGAACGGCATCACCTCGCCGGTCGGCACGCGCAGGCCGGCGGTGCCGCTTTCGAGCGCGCGCAACATGATGCCGTGGCCCGGCAGGATCAGCCCGCC
>NZ_VIDT01000463.1 GCF_006519715.1 Ideonella azotifigens | reverse complement strand
GGGCGGAAGGTCAAGGCCACCGTGCAGCTGCCCCCCGCCACCAGTTGCATGCCCTTGGTGCAGGTGCCGCCGGCGATGGCGAAATCACTGCCCGCGGTGACGCCGATGTCTCCCAGCACCAGGGCCGCTGTCGCGCTCGCCGCATTGCCAACGGTGACGGTCTGGACCGGCGTGGTCTGGCCGATGGGCTGGGTGCCGAACTGGAGGCTGGCCGGCGACACCGTCGGGCTGGGCGCAGCCGCCACCGGCAGGTAGACCGGCGTGCCGCCCAGCTTGCCGGCGATGTAGGCGGCCAGGTCGTTGAATTCCGTGTCGCTCAGCCGTCCGCTGAGGAACTGCATCTGGCTTTGCGCGCTGATGGCCGACTTGATCTTGCCCGCGTCAATGCCGTTGGTGATGCGGTTCTGCGCCCCGCTGGGCAGCGTGCCGTGGCAGGCCGAGTTCGAGCAGCTGCGCTTGGCGCTGACGAGGGTGGCAATGTAGAGGTTGCCGCCGTTGCTGGCGTCCTGCGCCCAGGCGCCAGTCCAGCAGAAGGCCAGCGCGGCCAGGCAGGCCGCGGTCCGTAAGACTCGCCACATCGCGTCAGGCCCTCAGCCAGGGCAAGTCCTGCCCAGCCACATTCCAGATCGCGTCGGTATGGTCGCCGTTCGCGCCGCGCACGTTGGGGTAGCCCACCACCGTGGTTTCCTGCTCGGAGCGGGTCACGCCCATGGCGCGCAGGATCATGCCCATCCACTGGTTGTAGATCAGGCCCGAGTACCAGTGCGGGTCGGAAGACCAGCTGAACGATGTGAGGTCGCGATAGTCCAGGTACTGCCCCGTCTTGAAGTAGCCGCCGGCGTTGCCCAGGCTCACCACCGGAATGCAGCGGTTGTGGTGGTGCCCCGGGTTGCCGCCTGAGCCCAGTTCGAAGGCACTGGCGAGCAGCGTCTTGTCGAAGATGGTCGCGCCATCTGCGGTGGTGATCTGGTCCAGCTTGTTGGCGAGGTTGAGCATCGCGCCCTCGAACTGCAGTTGCACGGCAGCATTGAAGCCGGCGCGGCGAGCGGGGTCGTCCAGCGCGTGGGCATAGTTGTTGTGCCAGGCGAATTCAGAGTCCGGCCCGAAGGTGTAGGTGTTGGGGCCGCAGACGTAGACACGGCTGATGCCGGCCGCAAAGGCTGCTGCAACGATGTCGTTCCAGAGCTTTTCGCAGGCGGCCTGCTGCTCTGGTTTTCCGTAGAAGCCCTCGGCGGCTTCGACGGCCGATGTGTCGGTGGTCGGGCGCGGGAAGCTGCTGCCGTTGGCCGTGCTGGTCACCTGGCCCTGCACGTCGCTCAAGAGGTCCAGGTAGTTGGACAGCCGGTTGCGGCAATCGGCAGAGCAGGCCGGATCGGACATCACCAGGTCGGCATGTTCCTTGACCCGGTCGACCAGCACGATGGACGGCTCGCCTGGCGTGGTGGTGGTGCCGAACAGGCGGTCGAACAGCTTGACGTTGCTTTCGGCGGTCTGCTCGGTCTGCGTGGTGCTGGTGTTGTTGCCGGTGCCGTTGCCCGACAGCGAGACCAGGTTGCGCACGATGGCGCCCTGTGGTGGCCGCGCGGGATAGAAGCCGGTCGAGCGTGCCAGCACCTGGTCGATGCTGGGGCTGCCGCCGTCGCCGCCCAGCGAATAGCCGCGGTTGTGGCCCACGCTGGTGTGGTAGTCCAGCCCGTTGATGACGTTCATGCGCGACAACATGCGGGGCGACAGGGCACTGGCGGCGGCGCTGAGGATGTCGCTGATGACCACCTTGTCGCCGGAGGTCTTGGACTGCAGCGGCATGCCGCGCACAGCGACGCCGCCGGCAGTCGTGGTCTGGCTGGCGGCGAGGTCGAGCAAAGGGCCGTAGAACTGGCTCTGGAACACACCGTGCCAGGTGGTCATGTGCACGAAGTAGCGCTCGGCGCTGAGGGCCGCCTGGGCGGCTGCACGGGCTTCGCGCGGCAGCAGCGAGGGCAGCAGCGGCAAGGCCAGTGCCGTGCCGCCGCCGATCAGGAACTGGCGCCGCGTCAAAGGGTTGTAGGCCGGCTTCATGGCGCCACCTTCGCGGTCATCTGGAACTCCTTGCGCAGCGCGATGGCGGCCATCAGACGACGGATGTTGGTGCCGCTGGCGGCTTGCTGGCGCAGCGCCTCGATCAGCTCGGCGTCATCTGCGGTGTCGGCGCGGCCGAAGGTGTAGCGGGCGTAGTTGCGGGCGAAGCATTTCTCGAAAGCGCCGCTGTCGAGCATCAGCTGCTGTGCTTCGCTGGCGGTGGCCACCGAGCGGGCAGCGATGCCGGCCAGCGTGGCCACCGCCGCGGTGTCGATCGGCTTTTCGCCCATCACGTTGCCGTTGTCATCGCGCACCACCTCGGTCTGGCGCAGGCGCCCCAGCGCATCGAAGTGCTCGAACACGAAGCCCAGGGGATTGATCTGCGCCTGGTGGCAGCCGATGCAGGAGGTGCCTTCCATCTGGGTCACGCGCTCGGTGCGTTGGCGGGTGGTCAGCACGCCGCTGAGATCAGCCTTGGCGTTGGACTGGTCCATCGCCGGCGGCGGCAGCGTCTGGCAGGTGAGCGCGTTCAGCACGCGGATGCCGCGGCGGATGGGCAGCGTGGTGTCGGACGAGCCGTTGGCGATCAGGCCGATGCGGGTGGTCAGGCCCACCCGCTGCGATTCGGTGAACAGCGGGGGCGTGGACTTGCCGTCCCAGACGGCGGTGTTGTAGAGCGTGGCGATGTCCGCAGTGCGGGCGAAGGCGTGGCGGTCGGTCAGCAACTGCTGCAGCGAGCCATCGCGCGATGAGACGTAGGACACCATGTCCAGCACTTCGTTGATGGCCGCATCCCGGGTGGTGGACAGCGGTTTGTAGCTGCCCGCGAAGGCATCGAATTTCGCGTTGCCGACCTTGCCGTTCATCGCCACCAGTTCTTCGAGCTTGAACCAGCTGCTGAAGAAGCGCCTCGTCGGCGCCTCGGCGCGCGCATCGGCGGCCAGCCGGGCCACCTGGGCCTGGTAGACCGCCGGGTCCAGCAGGCTGCCGTCGTCGGCCGCGCTGGCCAGCGGGGCATCGGGCACGGTGTCCCAGAATTGATAGGACAGGCGCGAGGCCACTTCGTGAGCGGTCAGCGGGACGCATTGGCCATCGCCTCCGCTCGTCTGGCCCAGTTCGACGCGCAGGTAGAAGCTGGCCGAGGCCATCATCGTGGCCAGCACCTTGGACATGGCTTCCGGTGTCTTCGCGCCACCGGCCGCAGCCACGTAGACCGCGACCTCGGCGTCCGTCATCGGCCGGCGGAAGAACAGGCGCCCGGCACGGCGGGCAAAGCTGGCCATGCAGGTGTTGGCGTCGCTGCCGCAACTGCCGAGCAGGCTGGTCACGCGTGCGGGGTCGGCCGTGACGGCCTTGGCCAGCGTCTGGGCTGCCTGGTGCAGCGCAGTCGCCTGGCGGGCGCTGAGCGCCGTGTCCAGTCGTGCGAAGCCTGTGTGGCGGGTGCTGTCGGGGTCGACCAGCGTGTCGGGCGGAAACTGCGCCTGATCGACCACGGTCGACTCGACGGTGGCGGCCAGGGTGGCATCGCCGGTAAATTGCTGTATCGCATCTGTGAGCGAGTTGGTCAGCTGGATGCGGGTCAGCCGGCGAGGCGCGCCGGCTGCATGGCAGCCCGGGAAATGCGTGCTGCCTGTCTCCGCGGCCGCCACCGCCTGCACCTGGGCATGCGGATCCATGCCTCGGGTGTAGGTGGTGGTGACGACGTTGACCGGGCTTGAACCGCCGCTCCCCGACGTGGACGCACCATCCCCTCCGCTGCCGCCGCATGCAGCCAGGGCAGCCGCAAGAACGGCTGCCCAAACCAGTTTCTTCATGTGTCCCTCAACGTTCTCTTCTGCGCGGCCATCGGCGGCAACGCAGCCCTGGATTCGTCATCCGCTCTGGTGAGCGCTTTTTCTTGTCTTGCAGAAATGGTGCCACCCGCCGGGTGCTGAATCGAATGCCGATGCCAGCCGACAAACTTCGAAACATCGAGTCACTTCTTGTGCCGCATCCTGGCGATGGCGAAGCGCCGCTGCCCAGCGCGCTGGCAAGTCAATTCGGCTCGATGGACGCACCGGGCGGATGGCGCTGCCGGACACCCTTGCGGCATGCCCTGAGACACGGACGTTCAGTTACTTCTGTAAAAGAGATGCCTTTTGGTGAGCCAGGGGCGGCCTGCGGGCGGGGCCATCCCGCTGGCGCGTGTGACCAATCTCGTCGCGCTCCGGTGACCAATTCCGTCGCCTGGCAGGCGCTTGCGCCCTGCGTCATCGCGCCTCATGTCACGGCTGTGCGGCGGGGCTTGGGGGCAGGCTGCGCAGGTAGAGCTGCAAGGCGTCCAGTTCCAGGTCGCTCATCTGGCTGAGCGACTCGAAAGGCATGCTGCGGCTGACGGCGCTGTGGTCGGGCCGGGTGCCGGTGCGCATCAGCCGGCGGAACAGCGCAGGGTCGGCATAGGCGGCCATGCCGCT
>NZ_VIDT01000462.1 GCF_006519715.1 Ideonella azotifigens | reverse complement strand
GCCACCGCGCAGCTGGGCGCTGTTGACCCGGCGCAGCAGTTCAAAGGCGAGTGCAATGTCGCCCAGCACCAGCTCTGCCAGCTCGCTGGTGCGGCCACGTTCCATCAAGGCCAGATGCGCCACCCGCTCGGCGCCACCGGGCTGGGCCGGCAACACGCCTACGGTGCGCAGGCGGTCGCGCAGCAGCGCCAGCGGGCCGCCATCATCATCCTGCGTCTTCAGCCAGCCTTCCAGCGCACGCTGTAGCGTGCGGGCGCTGCGGTAGCGCAGGCGCGGCTGGCGATCGGTGCAGCGGTTGACGATTGCGCGCAAGGGCTCGGGGATCGGCCGCGGCACGGTCCAGGGCAGGCGCACGATCTCCTGGCCCAGCGGCGGCATGCGCTGTATCACGTGGACCACGTCGGGTTCGTCCAGCGCCGGCTGGCCGACCAGCGCATGGTGCATCACCAGGCCCAGCGCCAGCACGTCCTGCTGGGCCGCGTCGCGCACGGCACGCAAGGCGTCCAGCCCGCCGTCATGCTGGGTTTCGGTCGGATGCGCAGCAGCTTCCAGCCCCATCACGCTGACCTGCTGCAGTTCGTCGATGGCCAGCATCCAGGGCTGCAGGTCGCGGTGGGCAACGCCGGCCTCGTGGGCAAAGGCCAGGCCTTGCGCAATCTGGGCGGCCCAGCCGGCCAGTTCGGCCGCAGGCGCACCCTGGCGCGAAAACTTCTCGGGCCAGGACACGGCGCGGGAACGGTCGTAGGCCATAAACGGCCAGCGGTCGTGCACGCCGATTTCCAGCGGCTTTGCCAGTTGCGGATGCTGCAGCCGCGCGGCGCGCTGCGCAGCCTGCAGCCAGGCCGAAGCGGCCTCCGCATCGAGCTGCTGGCGCAGGATCACCAGCAGGCATTCCTGCTGGCTGCGGGTATCCACGGCGGCCCAGCCCATCGTGCGGTCGCTCTTGCCCACCAGGCGCAGCAACTGGAAGCGGCCGAACATGCGCACCGGCTTGGCCCTGGCGGCAGAGGCAGCAGGCGAAGCAGGCGAAGGGGTGGATGAGGAGGCGGTGGCAACCATGGGACGATGGAATAGCTCGGCACGATTGAAACCCTTGCATCGACCGGCCGATGTCCGGATCAACACTACAAGTGCACATTATTTCTGCATGGTTTGCCCTGCTGCGGCAAGGTATCCGCGCGGCCTGCGGGTCCTCGGGCTTTGTGTCAGAATCAACTTGCCTTTTTGCAGGCCCTGATCCCAGGGCCGAGAACAAGGCTTCCGCAGGGTTGAACAGGCATGGGTTGACCCCATCTCTGAATTTCCTCCCTCGCGTCCCGGGTCCGGCCAGTGCAGCATCGCAGCCGGCTGTGCCGTCCGGTCTCCCCACAGGAACTTCCCATGAGCAGCGAACTGATCAAGCATATTTCCGACGCTTCTTTCGAAGCCGACGTCCTGCAATCCGGCAAGCCGGTGCTGGTCGACTTCTGGGCTGAATGGTGCGGTCCCTGCAAGGCGATTGCCCCGGCGCTGGAAGAACTTGCCGCCCACTACGGCGACAAGATCCAGATCACCAAGATGAACGTCGACGACAACCGCGAAGTCCCGGCCAAGTTCGGCATCCGCGGCATTCCGACCCTGATGGTCTTCAAGGACGGCCAGTTTGCTGAAACCCTGGTCGGCAGCCATCCGAAGGCGAAAATCCAATCGCTGATCGACGCTCATCTATAATCTCGCCTGAAGCACCGGGTGCGGTGGCCGCAAGCTGGTCATCCACAAGCCCCGCCCCGCTGCTGCAAACAGGCTCAAGGCCACCACGCCCCAGAACCCAGCGGTTCTCCGGCGCGTGAGTTTCACGGCCCACAGCTCCCACAACAGTTTCTTGTATCGCGTGTCGGTGTCCGGCCTGCTGCCAAAAGGCAGCAAACCGTCCTCCGCAACGCGGCACGCCAGGGCCGCCGCCTTCGGAGCGGGCGCGGTCCAACCACCCCAAGGGTGAATCCCGATGCATCTTTCAGAACTGAAAGCCCTTCACGTCTCGGCCCTGATCGAGATGGGCGAAGCGCTGGAGATCGACAACGTCTCGCGCCTGCGCAAGCAGGAGTTGATGTTCGCGATCATGAAAAAGCGCGCCAAGGCAGGCGAGCAGGTGTTCGGCGACGGTGTGCTGGAAGTGCTGCCAGACGGCTTCGGCTTCCTGCGCTCCATCGACAGCAGCTACATGGCTTCTACCGACGACATTTACCTGTCGCCCAGCCAGATCCGCCGCTTCAACCTGCACACCGGCGACCTGATCGAAGGCGAAGTGCGGGTCCCCAAGGACGGTGAGCGCTACTTCGCGCTGGTCAAGGTCGACCGCGTGAACGGCCTGACGCCCGAGGAGAACAAGCACAAGATCATGTTCGAGAACCTGACGCCACTCTTCCCGAAAGAGGCGTTCAAGCTTGAGCGTGACGGCCTGAAGGCCGACGAGAACATCACCGGCCGCATCGTCGACCTGATCGCGCCGATTGGCAAAGGCCAGCGTGCGCTACTGGTCGCACAGCCCAAGACCGGCAAGACGGTGATGATGAAGCACATCGCACACGCGCTGGTGGCCAATCATCCCGAGATCCACCTGATCGTACTGCTGGTCGACGAGCGGCCGGAAGAAGTGACCGAAATGGTCCGCGGCGTACGCGGCGAAGTCATCTCCTCGACCTTCGACGAACCGGCTGCGCGCCACGTGCAGGTCGCCGAAATGGTGATCGAGCGCGCCAAGCGCCTGGTCGAGCTGGGCAAGGACGTGGTGATCCTGCTGGACTCCATCACCCGCCTGGCCCGCGCCTACAACAACGTGCTGCCTTCGTCCGGCAAGGTGCTGACCGGTGGCGTGGACGCCAACGCGCTGCAGCGGCCCAAGCGCTTCTTCGGCGCGGCCCGCAATGTCGAGGAAGGCGGCTCGCTGACCATCATCGGTACTGCGCTGGTCGATACCGGCTCGAAGATGGACGAGGTCATCTACGAAGAGTTCAAGGGCACCGGCAACTGCGAAATCCACCTGGATCGCCGCATGGCCGAGAAGCGCGTCTACCCGTCCATCCAGATCAACAAGTCCGGCACCCGCCGCGAAGAGTTGTTGCTGAAGCCGGAGATCCTGCAGAAGACCTGGATCCTGCGCAAGCTGCTCTACAACATGGATGAGATGGAGGCGATGGAATTCGTGCTCGACAAGATGAAGGCCTCCAAGAACAACCTCGACTTCTTCGACATGATGCGAAGAGGCGGTTGATCGGACCGCAAGGACGATCCTGGAGGCAGGTCCGTGACCTGGCACACATGCCGGCACGGACAGTGGCGCAGCCCGCTGCGCTATAATGCTCGTTTTTCCGCTGTCGAAAAGTGCGCTGGCATGGGGCTGGCGTGGCTGTTGGCTCACCAGCGACGAAGGAAGGCGGTTTCCGCCTCAAAGCGCCATGAAAACAGGCATTCACCCGAACTACCGCGACGTTGTGTTCGTGGACCAATCCAACGGTTTCCAATTCGTGACGCGTTCCTGCGCGCCGACCAAGGAATCGATCAAGCTGGAAGACGGCCGCGAACTGCCGCTGTTCAAGCTGGAAACCACCAGCGAATCCCACCCGTTCTACACCGGCCAGCAAAAGAGCGTGGACACGCTGGGCGGTCGTGTCGAGAAGTTCCGCAACAAGTTTGCGCGCGTCGGCATCAAGAAGTGAGATTGGCGGCCTGTGTCCTGCACAGCGCTCGCTCCCCGAAAGGCAGCCACCGGCTGCCTTTTTTATTGCCCGCCCAGGCTTGCGCAAGGACTCGCGCCCCTGCCGGCGTTGGGTTTCCGCCTCGTTCTGAAACCTTGATCGGCCCGCTTGTTGGCATGATCCAGCCGTGAATCAACCGACCCCTGCCCTCGTGACCCAGCGTGCCGCGCAGCGACTGCCACGCATCGCACTGCTGCTGTTCTGCGCCGCCTACCTGCTGCCCGGCCTGTTCGGTCGAGACCCCTGGCGCAATGCCGATCTGACCGCCTTCGGCTACATGCAGGCCATGGCCGAGGGCCGCACCTCCTGGTGGGCGCCTTCGCTTGGTCAGTTGTCACCCGAAACCGCGCTGCTGCCGCACTGGATAGGCGCCTGGTCGGTGCAGTTGCTGGGCCACTGGCTGGACCCTGCCCTGGCCGCACGCCTGCCGTTCACCTTCCTGCTGGCGCTGACGCTGTCGCTGGTCTGGTACGCGATGTTCCACCTGGCACGCACCGATGCCGCCCAGCCGGTGCCCTTCGCCTTTGGCGGCGAGGCCGAGCCGGTGGACTACGCCCGCGCAATGGCCGATGGCGCGTTGCTGGCCACCATTGCCACCCTGGGCCTGCTGCAACTGGGCCACGAAACCACGCCCGAGTTGCTGCAGTTGAGCCTGGTCTCGCTGTTCATCTGGGCCATGGCCGCTGCACCCTACAGCCGGCGCCGGGTGGCGCTGGCGGTGCTGGTTGCGCTGCCGGCGCTGGCGCTCAGCGGGGCACCCAGCATTGCCACCGCACTGGGCCT
>NZ_VIDT01000461.1 GCF_006519715.1 Ideonella azotifigens | reverse complement strand
CCCAGCAGCTGGATGTGGTTGGCCACCTGGTCGTAGAAGGCGAAGTCGCCCACCGCCACGCTGGCCAGCCCATGGTCGCGCTGCAGCTCCCAATGGCGCACGCGCAGGCGCTGGCCCTGCGTTTCCAGCTCTGCCGGGCTCAGCTCGCCGCGCCAGTGGCGCTCCAGCGCCTGCTTGAGTTCGCGCTGCGCGCCCATGCGCGGAAAGCCCAATGTATGAGTACGGATCATGTTCAAGCCAGATGTGTATGAATTCAGCTTGAATGATCGGCGGCCGCTCACTATGATTCAACCGAAACTTTCTTCTGATCATCCTGAGTCTGGCTCATGACCGTTTCGCACGTCTCCGCCCAATCCCCGCTGGAGCTTCGGCACCTGAAGACCCTGCTGGCCTTGCGCGAAGCGGGCAACCTCTCACGTGCGGCGCAACTGCTCAACCTCACGCAGTCCGCGCTGTCGCACCAGCTCAAGGGGCTGGAGGCGCACTACGGCGTGACGCTGTTCGAGCGCAAGGCCAACCCGGCCAGCTTCGGCGCCGCCGGCCAGCGCCTGCTGCGCCTGGCAGACGCCGTGCTGCCGCTGTTCGACGAAGCCGAGCGCGACGTGCGCCGGCTGGTCCAGGGCTCGGCCGGCCAGCTGCGCATTGCCGTGGAATGCCACACCTGCTTCGACTGGCTGATGCCGGCGATGGACGCCTTCCGCAGCCGCTGGCCCGAGGTGGAGCTGGACATCGTCTCCGGCTTCCACGCCGACCCGATCGGCCTGCTGCACCAGGACCGCGCCGAGCTGGCCATCGTCTCCGAGGTGGACGAAGACGAAGCCGGCGTGGCCGTGCACCCGCTGTTCAGCTTCGAGATCGTGGCGCTGCTGCCCAAGGGCCACCCGCTGCTCGCCAAGCCCTGGCTGGAAGCGGCAGACTTTGCCGACCACACGCTGATCACCTATCCGGTGCCAGACGAAATGCTGGACCTCGTGCGCCGCGTGCTGCAGCCCGCCGGCATCACCCCGCCACGCCGCACCAGCGAACTGACCATCGCGATGCTGCAACTCGTCGCCAGCGGCCGCGGCCTGGCCGCGCTCCCACTCTGGGCCGTCGAAAGCTACCTCGCCCGCGGCTACGTCGCCCGCCAGCGCATCGGCGAGCCCGGTCTCACCGGCCGCCTGTACGCCACCAGCACCACAGCCATGGCCGAAAAGCCCTTCATCGCCGACTTCGTGAGCATCATGCGGGAAACATCGCTGCTGAACCTGCCGGGGGTGAACCTGCTGCCGCCCGCTTTCCACCTTGCCTTGCCTGCCCCATGAACCGCTGGTGGCCGCCGCCGTGCCCGCGCTGGGCCGTCGAAAGCCAGCTCGCTGCCGAAGCCTGTTGGCGCTCGGCAAGGCATGCTGGCAGGGGGAGAATCACGGTCTGGACTGCCCCTTGGTCGGCTGGGCAGCCTGTCCCTTCTCTACGGCTGGTGCCGTCAAACCCCTCATGACCGACGCTCAATACACGACATTGCCACAGTGGCCCAACGCTTATCCGGCCAGCGGCGCCAGCGCCACCCTGAAACGCCTCAACGAGGATTTCATCGTGACCGAGTTGCCGCTGCAGCTGCCCTCCGGTGAGGGCGAACACATCTGGCTGGACATCGAAAAGAACGGTGCCAACACCGCCTTCGTCGCCCAGCAGCTGGCCGAGGCCGCCGGCGTGCAGGAAAGGGACGTGGGTTATGCCGGGCTCAAGGACCGCTACGCCATCACCCGCCAGTGGTTCAGCATCTACCTGCCGATTGGGAAAGGGAAAGGCGAGACGCCCGACCTGACCCAGCTTCAGCACCCGGAATTCAAGGTACTGGGCCAGAGCCGCCACGTGAAGAAGCTGCGCCCCGGTGATCTGCAGGGCAACCGGTTCCGCATCGTGCTGCGTGACCTGACCGGTGACCGCGAAGCCTTGGAGACCAGTCTCAAGGCCGTTGCGTCGCATGGCGTGCCCAACTACTTCGGCGCTCAGCGCTTCGGCTTCGAGGGCGGCAATGTCGAGCAGGGACGGGCCATGCTGGCGCGCGAAATCCGCGTGCGCAACCCGAAGAAGAAGGGCATCTACCTGTCGGCGGTGCGCTCCTTCGTCTTCAATGAAGTGCTGGCGCTGCGCATTCAGCAGGGACTTTGGGGCAAGACCCTGCCCGGTGACGTGATGGACGAGGCGGGCGGGCCCACCGGGCCGCTCTGGGGACGGGGCCGCGTGAGCACCACCGATCAGGCGCAGGCCCTGGAAATGGGCGTGGCCGAACGTCACGCCACTTTGTGCGACGGCATGGAACACGCCGGTCTGGATCAGGCGCGCCGCGCGCTGGTGGCCAGGCCGGTGGACATGTCATGGGAATGGCCGCAAGCCGGTCAACTGGTGCTCACGTTCTCTTTGCCTGCAGGCAACTACGCCACGTCCGTTCTGGACGAAATCCTCCGCACCACGGAGCCTGAGCGGCACACGGAGAACGAGTCTGCGGCTGTCGAATGACGGTGTCCTCATCTCGGGTTGAAGGGCTTTGGCGACGATCACGCCGTGCCAGCGGTCGCTCTGTCACGCCGCCGGGCGCCGACGCAGCGGATGGATTGAAGCGTGAGCAGAGCGGGGTGGATGCTCGACGTAACATGCCGGCTCGCCGGGCAAGCGGTCCGGCGGGATTTGAATCCGTGCGTCGCTCATCGAGCGACGCGACACCACTTCCAGGGGAAATGGCATGGCACTGAAGTTGGGCCTGGTGGGCATTGGCAAGATCGCCCGCGATCAACACATTCCGGCGCTGACCGCCGATCCGCGCTTTGAACTGGTGGCTTGTGCCAGCCGCAATGCGCGGGTGGACGGCGTGGCGAACTTCGCCGACGTCGAGACCATGCTGGCGGAGGTGAAGGACCTCGATGCGATCTCGATCTGCACGCCGCCCCAGGCTCACTTCGAGGCCGCGCTCGCCGCGCTGCGGGCCGGCAAGCACGTGATGCTGGAGAAGCCGCCCGCGGCGACGACCCGGCACATTGCGCTGCTGCAGGCCGAAGCGCAGCGCCAGGGCCGCACCCTGTTCCAGACCTGGCACTCGCGCTTGGCGGCGGGTGTGGACGCGGCGCGCGAATGGCTGAGCAGCCGCACGCTGACCGGCGGCACCATCACCTGGAAGGAAGACGTGCATCACTGGCATCCCGGCCAGCAATGGATCTTCGAGCCGGGCGGGCTGGGGGTGTTCGACCCGGGCATCAATGCGCTGTCGGTGCTGACCGAGGTGTTGCCGGGCGAAGCCGTCGTGCACGAGGCCACGCTCGATTTCCCGGAAAACCAGCAGGCGCCCATTGCGGCCCAGCTGGCGCTGCGCACGGAGGCCGGTGTCATGGTGAACGCGGAATTCGACTTCCGCCAGAAGGGCGAGCAGACCTGGGACATTGAGCTCGTGACCACGACCGGCCGCCTGAAGCTGACCCACGGCGGCGGCGCGTTGCAGATCGACGGCCAGCCGCTGGCGGCCGACGCAGCCCTGGCGGGCGAGTACCCCCGGCTGTACGCGCGTTTTGCCGAGCTGTGCATGGCCGGCGAGTCGGAGGTCGACTGGCGGCCATTCCAGCTGGTGGCCGATGCCTTCCTGGTGGGACGGCGGCGAATCGTCGCGGCGCATCAGGTCTGAGCGCCTGAGCAGCGAGCGGCGAAAACGATCGGCTACTTCTTCGCCGGCTTGCGCTTGGCGGCCCTGGCCGCAGTGTTGGCCGCCACGCCGGCCCGGATCAAGGCCTTGAGCGCGGCCTCGTCCGGCTTTTCGCCTTCGCGGATGTCGATGGCACGGCGCACGTTGCCTTCGAGGCTGGCATTGAAGAGCCGGTGCGGGTCGGGCAGGGCAGCGCCTTTGGCGAAGGTGAGCTTGACGACCTGCTTGTAGGTCTCGCCGGTGCAGACGATGCCGTCATGCGAGAAGACCGGCGTGCCGGGCGAGGTGGGCTTGGCCCATTTCCATTCTTCTTCGATTTCGGGATCGGCCTCGTGGATGAGCTGGCGGACCCAGGCCAGCGTTTCGCCTCGCCAGTCGCCGAGCGCCTGGATCTTCTGGGTGATGTTCTCTGTCGCCGTCATTTCTGTCTCTCCTTCTCGGGTGCCGATGACACGCCGTGGCGCTGCGGCTTGTTCGCTGACCTGCGGGATCAGTCGGCCGCGGGCGAAGCGGTGCTGGTGGTTTGTGGGTCGAACAAGGCCATGGCCTGCTTGGCGACCTGACGGGTGTCGTGCCATGCATAGGCGCCCACGCCGACTGCGCCGGCCACCGGCACCCAGCGGCTCACGCCATGGCCCAGTGCGCGCTGGCTGAGGTGCAGGCCGATGGCACCGGCCACGCTTTGCAGCACCTGCGCGCCGGCTTCCTTGACCAGCACGCGCTGGCCCATGCGCACGGCGAGGTCACGCACCGCCTGCGCAGCCGTGTGGCGGAACAGGCAGTACAGCATCTGTTCGCGTGTCGGTGCATGTTGGGTGCCGTAGATCGCGGCAATGTCGGCCACCAT
>NZ_VIDT01000460.1 GCF_006519715.1 Ideonella azotifigens | reverse complement strand
CGTTGCCCGAGCCCTCCCAGATCGAGTTGACCGGCGCCTCGCGGAACAGCCGCGCCATCGGACCTTCGTCCACGTAGCCGTTGCCGCCGAACACTTCCATGGCCTCGCCGGTCAGCTCCACCGCGCGCTTGCAGACCCAGAACTTCGCGGCCGGCGTCAGCAGGCGTTTCCACGGCTTCTGTGCCGGCGTGTCGCCCGCCTCGAAGGCCTGCGCCAGGCGCATCGCCAGCACCAGCGCGGCCTCGCTTTCCAGCACCAAGTCGGCCAGCACCGCGCGCATCAGCGGCTGCTCGGCCAGCGCGCGGCCAAAGGCATGGCGCTGGCGCGTGTAGGCAATGGCCTGGACCGCGGCCTGGCGCAGGATCGCGCTGCTGCCCAGCACGCAGTTCAGCCGCGTGTACGTGGCCATCTCGATGATGGTGGGGATGCCGCGGCCCTCGTCGCCCAGCATGAGCCCAAACGCGTCCTGGAACTCCACCTCGCTGCTGGCATTGCTGCGGTTGCCGACCTTCTCCTTCAGCCGCTGGATCTGCACCGCATTGCGCGTGCCGTCCGGCCGCCAGCGCGGCACGTAGAAGCAGGAGTGCCCGCCTTCGGGTGTGCGGGCGACGACCAGGTGCGCGTCGCTGGTCGGCACCGAAAAGAACCACTTGTGGCCGGTGAGCCGGTACTCGGCACCACGCCCGCCCGCGCCCACCGGCGTGGCCTGCGTGGTGTTGGCGCGCACGTCCGAGCCGCCCTGCTTTTCGGTCATGCCCATGCCGATCCAGCCGGCCGCCTTCTGGGCCAGCGGCACATCGCGCGGGTCGTGCCGGGTGTTCAGCAGGTGTGGGCCGACCTCGGCCCACAGCGCGGGCTCCTTCTGCAGCACGGGAATGGCCGCCTGCGTCATCGTGGCCGGGCACAGCGTGCCGGCCTCGACCTGGCCGTGCAGGTAGAAGCCGGCCGCGGTCGCGGCCCAGCGGCCGGGGCGGTCGTTGTCGAAGGCCAGCGAGACCAGCCCTTGCCGGCGGTACAGCGCCATCAGCGCCTGCCAGCTCGGGTGGTATTCGACCTGGTCGACACGCCGCCCGCGCGCGTCGAAGGCGTGCAGCTCGGGCGTGTGGCGGTTGGCTTCTTCGGCCCAGGCCCAGGTCTCGGGACGGGCCAGTTCGGCGCTGAAGCCTTGCAGCATCGGCATTGCCCAGCCTGCTTGCGCGCGGGCCAGTGCTTCCTGCAGCGCCAGGTCCGTTTCGAGCAGCGGGTAGGCGCTCAGTGCGTCGTACTGGTTGCGAATCTCGTGGGTGGACCAGGCCATGGCGCGCTTCCGGTGGGAACAGAAGCACCCAAGTCTACGCAGCGGGGCAGCGCCCTGCGATCCGGTTAGGCCCCGTGACGCAGCCGCTTGTCGATGGCAAAGCCTGCCGCAGAAATTGCCCACGGCAGCGGGGCGACGCGGCGGCGCGCCGCAGGGCACGGGGATTGCCGGCACAGCGCATTCGACGCGCAGCCAGGCGGCGCGCCACCTCGCTGACACGCACCGAAAGGCACGCCATGAAAACCGCTGAAAAGTCCCGCCCTGACACCGTCAAGCAGAACGCCGACGCGACTGTCGCGCGCCAACGCGCCTTCCAGGCCCAGCAGGACGAGCAGGACCAGTTGAAACCTGCCGGCGAGAAGGGTTCGAAGGAAGAGAAGGCGGTACAGGCTGGTGCACGCGAGCAGCCGCGCACACTGGCCAGGCAGCATCTGCAAAAACCGGGCGTCGAGGCCGACCTGGCGCTCGCGCCCCGCTTCCAGGCGCCGGACTACAAGGGCAGCGGGAAGCTCCAGGACATGGTCGCCATCATCACCGGCGGCGACTCGGGCATTGGCCGTGCGGTGGCGGTGCTGTATGCCCGCGAAGGCGCGGACGTGGCCATCGTCTACCTGCATTCGGACGAAGACGCCAAGGAGACCTGCAGGCACGTCGAGGCCGAAGGCCGGCGCTGCCTGCTGCTGCGCGGCGACGTGCGCGACAGCGCGTTTTGCATCGACGCGGTGCAGAAGACCGTCAACGCCTACGGCCGGCTGGACGTCCTGGTCAACAACGCGGCGTTCCAGGAACACGCCGCCAGCATCGAGGACATTTCCGACGAGCGGCTGGAAGAGACGCTGCAGACCAACATCGGCGGGTATTTCCACATGGCCCGCGCCGCGGTGCCGAAGATGCGTGCCAAGGCCTGCATCATCAACACCGGTTCGGTGGTCGGCCTGAAGGGCAGTCCGCGGCTGCTGGACTACGCCACCACCAAGGGCGCGATCCACGCCTTCACCAAGTCGCTGGCGCAGAACCTCATCTCGAAGAACATCCGCGTCAACGCGGTGGCCCCCGGCCCGGTCTGGACGCCGCTGAACCCCGCCGATTCGCAGGCCGAGCAGGTCGAGAAGTTCGGCCAGGATACCGACATGAAGCGCGCCGCTCAGCCCGAGGAGCTTTCGCCGGCCTACGTCTTCCTGGCCTCGCCGGTGATGTCGGGCTACATCAACGGGATCGTGCTGCCGGTGACCGGCAGCGTCGGTGCGATCTAGCCGCGATAGGTCCTGCAGACCGGCACCGAGCTCAGTGAATCGGGGCCGATGCAGCAAGAGGCGGGGCGGCTTGTGCGCCTTAAACTGGGGCCGTGAACCAGCACTCGCAGCCCCCGACATCTGACATCGCATCCGGCGCCACACCGGGCATCACGCCTGACACAACGCCGGACACCCGCTACAAGAACCCCGGTTACCTAATGAACCGGGCCAGCCGGCTGCTGATGCGCAGGGCCGAGCGGCGGCTGGTCAAGTTCGGCCTGGCGTATGCGCAGGTGCCCGTGATGGTGACGCTCAAATACAGCGAAGCCGGCCTGTGCCAGAAGGACCTGGCCGCGTTGATGCAGATCGAGCAGCCGGCAATGGCCGAACTGCTGGCCCGCATGGCACGCGACGGCCTGATCCTGCGCGAGCCCGACCCCAAGGACAGGCGCAGCAGCCTGGTCACGCTGACCGAGCAGGCCAGGCAACTGCTGCCGCAGGCGCGGCAGACCCTCAGGCAAGGCAGCAGCGAGGCGCTGGCCGACTTCAGCGAGGCCGAGGCCGAGCAGTTCATCGGCCTGCTGCAGCGGGTGGTGGCCAACCTCGAAAACTCGGCTGCGCTGGACTAGGCACGCCAGCCGGGTCCCGTCCCGGGCCATTGGTGTGGCCGCTGGTGCTGCCGGTGGCGTCGAAGAGCAGCTGGCCGACTTCGGCGAAGGGCAGCGAACTGTTCAAATCGATCCATGGCAACGTGAGAAGCCGTGAACGAACCTGACCCGCCCATGCTGAGATACCACACCATCCCCGTGACCGCATTCCAGCAAAACTGCTCACTCGTCTGGTGCGACGAGACGCTGGACGCGGCGGTGATCGACCCCGGTGGTGGGCTGGACCTGCTGCTGGCCGAGGTTGAGCGGCGCGGGCTGAAGCTGACGGCGATCTGGCTCACGCATGCGCACATCGACCATGCCGGCGGCACCGGACAACTGGCGCGGGAGCGGGGGCTGCCCATCATGGGGCCGCACCCGGGCGACCAATTCTGGATCGACCAACTGGCGCAACAAAGCCGCATGTTCGGCTTCCCGCCGGCAGAAGACTTCACACCCACCCGCTGGCTGGCCGATGGGGACACGGTGGCGCTGGGCCACACCGAGGTCAGCGTGCGCCACTGCCCTGGCCACACGCCTGGCCATGTGGTGTTCCACCATGCCGGGGCGCAGCGCTGCTTTGTCGGCGACGTGCTGTTTTCCGGTTCCATTGGGCGCACCGACTTTCCCGGCGGCGACCACGGCACCCTGATTGCCAGCATCCGCGAGCGCCTGTGGCCGATGGGTGACGACACCGTGTTCATTCCCGGCCACGGTCCGGAGAGCAGTTTCGGCCGCGAGCGGCGCCAAAACCCCTACGTACGCGGTACCTGACCGGGGCTGGGCAAACGGCGTGCGCAAGCTGCCGTGTTCACGAACTGTTGCACTGCCGCGCCTGCGCATCTCGTGCCAGCCTCTGTCAAGAAGCCGACACATGTCGCCAAGCGTGGGGACGGAGTGTGAATAACGCACACAGCCCGCAGGTCAAACTCCCCACCGGTTACGACTTGTGTTCCCTAAGCTTCCGACCATGGGTGGCCTGTGTTGCGCTGCCTTCTCAACCCGGGAGTTCTCCATGGTGGATCAAGGTCAGAGCCGCGCTTCTCGCAACTCCGCCATGGGCTCGTCGGCGCTCACGCTGGCCGGCAATGTGCACGCCGCGTTGTGGCCCTCGGTCAGCCAGGCCATGGCCTACCGCGGCCCGGAGCGGCGCACCGGCGCCGCGGTGATGGCGCGGCTGATGGCGCTGGCGTTGGACGAGATCGACTACGGCATGCTGGTCATCAACGATGAATACCAGGTGCTGCATGCCAACCATGCCGCGCGCGTCGAGCTGGAAGCCGGCGAGCATCCGCTGACGATGGAAGGCGGCCAGCTGCGCGTGCGACAGGCGCAAGACCTGCTGGTGCT
>NZ_VIDT01000046.1 GCF_006519715.1 Ideonella azotifigens | reverse complement strand
CGCCAGGGCCGGCCCGTGGTGCTCGACGAGATCTGGCTGCCGGCCGCGCCGTTCAAGGGGCTGACTGCCGAGCGCCTGTCCCAGTACGCTGGCCCGATGTACGGCCTGTTCGAGACCGAATTCGGCGTGCGCATGATCCGCGCCGAAGAGAAGATCCGCGCAGTGGCGGCCGACGCGGCGACCGCCGTGCTGCTGCAGGTGCCCGAAGGCGCACCGCTGCTGAGCGTCGAGCGGCTGGCACATACCTATGGCGATGCACCGGTCGAGCTGCGCCGCGGCCTCTACAACACCGAAAGCCACTACTACCGCAACGAACTGAACTAGTCGAGGCGCCCGATTGCTTAGGTGCGCGGCCGGGAACGCTTTGCGCATCACCCCCGCGCAAATCTGTTGCATTGCAATAAAATCATCGGGTTTCACCTTGGGTACAAACCAGGGTGACGCCTAGCCACCTCAGGGTGTCGCCTAGCCACCTCCCTGCTTCCAAGAACGCTTCCCTGAGTTCAGAAGAGCTTTTGCAGAGCCATTCCAAGAGCGCCCACAACGAGGACATACAAGCCATGGCAGATACGCTCAAACCACGTCCAGAGTTTCGCAACATCCATGTGACAGACCTTGCCGGCTACCGGCTTCCGCCGGCCGGCTGGGTTTCCATCCTGCATCGCATCAGCGGCCTGCTGATGTTCCTGTTGCTGCCCTTCATCATCTGGTTGTTCGACACCAGCGTCACCTCCGAAGTCTCGTTCGAGAGCTTCCGCAACGCCTTCGTGGCCGGCATCGGCTTCTTGCCGGGCTGGTTCATCAAGCTGGTCAGCCTGGGCCTGATCTGGGGCTTCCTGCACCACTTCATCGCCGGCGTGCGCCACCTGTGGATGGACATGACGCACAGCGTCAGCAAAGAGCAGGGCAAGAGCTCCGCGCTGGTCACGCTGGTGCTGGGCACGCTGCTGACCTTGCTGCTGGGCGCCAAGCTCTTCGGCCTGTACTGAGCGAGGAATTCAACAAATGGCAATCAACTACGGCAGCAAGCGCCTCGTCGTCGGCGCGCACTACGGTTTCCGCGACTGGCTGGCCCAGCGCGTCACCGCCATCCTGATGGCGTTGTTCACGGTCGTTGTGCTGGTGCAGGTGCTCCTGCCCGGCGAGCTCGGCTACGACAAGTGGGCAGGCATCTTCTCGCACCAATGGATGAAGGTCCTGACCTTCGTCGTCATCGTCTCGCTGGCATACCACGCATGGGTCGGCGTGCGCGACATCTGGATGGACTACATCAAGCCGGTCGGCCTGCGCCTGGCGCTGCAGGTGTTTTCCATCGTCTGGCTGGTCGGCTGTGCCGGCTGGGCTGTTCAAGTGCTCTGGAGGCTGTAAATGGCTGTGGCCAACCAAATTACCAAGCGCAAGTTCGACGTCGTCATCGTCGGCGCTGGCGGCTCTGGCATGCGTGCCTCGCTGCAACTCTCGCTGGCCGGCCTGAACGTGGCCGTGCTGTCCAAGGTCTTCCCGACCCGCTCGCACACGGTGGCGGCGCAAGGCGGCATCGGTGCCTCGCTGGGCAACATGTCGGAAGACAACTGGCACTACCACTTCTACGACACCATCAAGGGCTCCGACTGGCTGGGCGACCAGGACGCCATCGAGTTCATGTGCCGCGAAGCGCCCAAGGTCGTCTACGAGCTTGAGCATTTCGGCATGCCGTTCGACCGCAATGCCGACGGCACGATCTACCAGCGCCCGTTCGGCGGCCACACCGCCAACTACGGCGAGAAGCCGGTGCAGCGCGCCTGCGCCGCGGCCGACCGCACCGGCCACGCGCTGCTGCACACGCTGTACCAGCAGAACGTCAAGGCCCGCACCAACTTCTTCGTCGAATGGATGGCGCTGGACCTGATCCGCGACCAGGACGGCGACGTCTGCGGCGTGACCGCGCTGGAGATGGAAACCGGCGACCTGCACATCCTGGAAGCCAAGACCGTGCTGATGGCCACCGGCGGCGCCGGCCGCATCTTCGCGGCCTCGACCAATGCCTTCATCAACACCGGTGACGGGCTGGGCATGGCGGCGCGTGCCGGCATTCCGCTGGAAGACATGGAGTTCTGGCAGTTCCACCCGACCGGCGTGGCCGGTGCCGGCGTGCTGCTGACCGAAGGCTGCCGCGGCGAAGGCGCGATCCTGCGCAACGCCAATGGCGAACGCTTCATGGAACGCTACGCCCCGACGCTGAAGGACCTGGCACCCCGCGACTTCGTCTCGCGCTCGATGGACCAGGAGATCAAGGAAGGCCGTGGCTGTGGTCCGAACAAGGACTACGTCGTGCTGGACATGACCCACCTGGGCGCCGACACGATTGCCAAGCGCCTGCCCTCGGTGCTGGAGATCGGCCACAACTTCGCCAACGTCGACATCACCAAGGAACCGATTCCGGTGGTGCCGACCATCCACTACCAGATGGGTGGCATTCCGACGAATGTGCACGGCCAGGTCGTGATTCCGAAGAACGGCATCCCGAACGAGGTCGTCAATGGCCTGTACGCAGTAGGCGAATGCTCCTGCGTCTCGGTGCACGGCGCCAACCGCCTGGGCACCAACTCGCTTCTGGACCTGGTGGTCTTCGGCCGCGCGGCGGGCAACCACATCGTGGCCTCGGCGCTGAAGCAGAAGAACCACAAGCCGCTGCCAGCCGATGCTGCCGACAAGACCCTCGCCCGCCTGGCCCGCCTGGACAGCGCCAAGGATGGCGAATACGCGCAGGACGTGGCCAACGACATCCGCAGCACGATGCAGCGCCATGCTGGCGTGTTCCGCACGCAGAAGAGCATGGACGAAGGCGTGGTCAAGATCAGGGAAGTCGCCGAGCGGGTCAAGAACATCGGCCTGAAGGACAGCTCCAAGGTCTTCAACACCGCGCGCATCGAGGCGCTGGAAGTCGACAACCTGATCGAAGCCGCCCAGGCCACGATGATCTCGGCGGCTGCCCGCCCGGAAAGCCGCGGCGCGCATGCGCATGACGACTTCCCGAACCGCGACGACGAGAACTGGATGAAGCACACGCTGTGGTATTCCGAAGGCAACCGCCTGGACTACAAGCCGGTGAACCTGCAGCCGCTGACGGTCGAATCCGTGCCGCCCAAGGTCCGTACCTTCTAAAGAATCGAGAGCCTCCCAATGAAGCGCGTTTTTCAGATCTACCGCTACGACCCGGACAAGGATGCCAAGCCCTACATGCAGACCATCGAGATCGAACTCGATGGCCATGAACGCATGCTGCTGGACGCCCTGATCAAGCTGAAGGCCGTCGACCCGACGATCTCGTTCCGCCGCTCCTGCCGCGAAGGCGTCTGCGGTTCGGACGCGATGAACATCAACGGCAAGAACGGCCTGGCCTGCCTGACCAACATGCTCACGCTGCCCGGCGTGATCACGCTGCGTCCGCTGCCCGGCCTGCCGGTCATCCGCGACCTGATCGTCGACATGACCCAGTTCTTCAAGCAGTACAACTCGATCAAGCCTTACCTCGTCAACGACGAGCGGCCGCCCGAGAAGGAACGCCTGCAGAGCCCGGAAGAGCGCGAAGAGCTGGACGGCCTGTACGAGTGCATCCTGTGCGCGAGTTGTTCGACCAGCTGCCCGAGCTTCTGGTGGAACCCGGACAAGTTCGTCGGTCCGGCCGGCCTGCTGCAGGCCTACCGCTTCATTGCCGACAGCCGCGACCAGGACACCGCGGGCCGCCTCGACAACCTCGAGGACCCGTACCGCCTGTTCCGTTGCCACACCATCATGAACTGCGTCGATGTCTGCCCCAAGGGTCTGAACCCCACCAAGGCCATCGGCAAGATCAAGGAATTGATGGTTCGGCGCGCGGTCTGAGGAATTACCCTCAGACCGACCCGAGCAAGCCAAGCCATGGACACTGCTGACACCACCGACCTGCTGGACGCTGGCGACATCAACCGCCTGAAATGGCGTTGCCGGCGCGGCTTGCTCGAAAACGACTTGTTCGTCGAGCGCTTCTTCCAACGCCACGAGACTGCGATGACGCCGTTCATGTTGCGTGGGCTGCAAACGCTGATGGACCTGTCAGACAACGACCTGCTGGACCTGCTGCTGAAGCGGCGAGAGCCCGAGGGCGAACTGAACTGCCCTGAAGTTCGGGATGTGCTGGCCCGCATGCGGCTGCCTGCTTGATGGATTCGTGCGAAAGGAACTTGAGATGACCCCCTCCGACGTGAAAGCCACGCTGTCGTTCTCCGATGGCAGCCCCAACATGGAACTGCCGATCTACAAGGGCACCATCGGGCCCGATGTGATCGACATCCGCAAGCTCTACGGCCAGACCGGCAAGTTCACCTACGACCCCGGCTTCCTGTCGACCGCTTCGTGCAACTCGACCATCACCTACATCGATGGCGACAAGGGCGAACTGCTGTATCGCGGCTACCCGATCGAGCAGCTCGCAGTCAATTGCGACTACCTGGAAACCTGCTACCTGCTGCTGTACGGAGAGCTGCCGAACGCCTCGCAGAAGCAAGAGTTCGAGCACCGCGTGACCAATCACACGATGGTCAACGAGCAGATGCAGTTCTTCCTGCGCGGCTTCCGCCGCGATGCGCACCCGATGGCGGTCATGACCGGCCTGGTCGGCGCGCTGTCGGCCTTCTATCACGACAGCACCGACATCAATAACCCCGAGCACCGGGACATCGCTGCGATCCGCCTGATCGCCAAGATGCCGACGCTGGTGGCAATGGCCTACAAGTACACCATCGGCCAGCCCTACATCTACCCGAAGAACGACCTCTCGTACGCTGGCAACTTCATGCGCATGATGTTCGCCACGCCGTGCGAGGAGTACAAGCCCAACGACGTGCTGGTGCGCGCGATGGACCGCATCTTCACGCTGCATGCCGACCACGAGCAGAACGCTTCAACCTCGACAGTGCGTCTGTGCGGTTCGTCTGGCACCAACCCCTTCGCCGCCATCGCTGCGGGCGTGGCCTGCCTGTGGGGCCCGGCGCACGGCGGTGCCAACGAGGCGGCGCTGAACATGCTTGGCGACATCCAGAAGAACGGCGGCGTCGAGAAGATCGGCGAGTTCATCAAGCAGGTCAAGGACAAGAACAGCGGCGTCAAGCTGATGGGCTTTGGCCACCGCGTCTACAAGAACTACGACCCGCGCGCCAAGCTGATGCGCGAGACCTGCCACGAAGTGCTGGATGCGCTAGGCCTGCACGACGACCCGCTGTTCAAGCTGGCCATGTCGCTTGAGAAAATCGCGCTGGAAGACGAATACTTCGTCGCCCGCAAGCTCTACCCGAACGTGGACTTCTACTCCGGCATCGTGCAGCGCGCCATCGGCATTCCGGTGCCGCTGTTCACCGCGATCTTCGCGCTGGCCCGCACGGTCGGCTGGATTGCCCAGCTGAACGAAATGATCGGCGACCCCGAGTACAAGATCGGCCGCCCGCGCCAGCTGTTCGTCGGCTCGGCCGCGCGCACCGTCAAGCCGCTCGGCGAGCGTTGAACTGAAGCTGCATTGAACCTGGGCGCACCCGTCGCGCCTTGATACAAACAAAGGCCCTTCGGGGCCTTTGTCGTTGATGGCGACGTTGTAGCGTTCGGTTTCCCCTGAACCCTCGCGCCCATGATGAAGAACCTGCTCGCCTCGCTCCGTTCCTTTGGCCATGCCATGGCCCGCGCCGCGGCCTGCGCGCCGCTGCTGCTGGCCTTGGCCACGCCCGCGCCGGTCCAGGCGGCCAAGCCAGCCAAGCCTCAGGTGGACGCGCCCAGTGCTAAGGATCATCCGCTGATCCAGCGCTTTACCGGCTCATGGCTGTTCGGCGCCAAGACGGCGGAATGGGAGCAGACGCAGTTCCCGGTTGGCATGGGCGTGGCCCATGACCGCTGGAGCCAGGCCGTGCCGGTGGAAGGCCGCCTGACGCGCCTGTTCTACCTGGCGCCGCGGGGCAAGACACCGCTGGAGGTGCATCGCAACTACCAGCAGGCGCTGTTGGAGGCAGGCTTCAAGCCCAGGTTCAGCTGCGAGCAGGCCTGCCAGGACCTGTACTTCGCGATGGACAAGACCATCGACTTCGACGGCGGCGTGCAATGGGCCGAAGGTGAAGTGGCTGGCGCAGACGATTCGACCTACAGCATCGAGCACGGCGCGTTGAGCTTCGACGGCCGCTTCCTCTACGGCACCCTGTCCAAGGGCGGCCAGGAGGTGCACGTGATGGTCTACACCTCCACTGCGGTCAACAAGACGACCAACACCACGGCCACCTTCATCCAGATCGTCGAGCCCAAGGCGATGGCCACTGGCCAGGTGCAGGTCAACGCGGCGGCGCTGCAGCAAGGTCTGGCGGCAGACGGCAAGATCGCGCTCTATGGCCTGTTCTTCGACACCGGCAAGTCCGAAGTCAAGCCAGAGTCGCAGCCGCAACTGGCCGAGATGGCCAAGCTGCTGCAGGCCCAGCCGGCACTGAAGGTCTACATCGTCGGCCACACCGACAGCCAGGGCGCACTGGACGCCAACCTCGCGCTCTCGCAGGCCCGCGCGCAAGCGGTGGTGCAGGCGCTGGTCACGCAGCACAAGGTGGACGCCAAGCGCCTGGCCGCCAAGGGCGTGGCCAACCTGGCACCGGTGGCCAGCAACACGGCCGAAGACGGGCGCGCCCGGAACCGCCGCGTCGAACTTGTCGTGCAGTAGGTGGTAGCGAATCGGCGATAGGCAATGGGCGATGGGCAAGGGCGCGGGCCGATCGGGCGCCCCGCTGAACTCGCCGCATGGCAGCCCGCAACGGGCGGGTTGTGCGTTGCTTCGTGGATTACTTGGTTTCGGAGTGCACAAGGATCGGCGACCATTGGCAGGCGTTTTGCGTGAGGCCCAGTTGCTGGCGCGCGCCTGCACCGCTTTTCAGCTCCGGAGCCCCCGACCCTTTCATGCCTCTTGCCGACACCCTGCGATTTGCGCGCTGCGAGCTGAGCGTGCCTCGACGCGAACTTTGGCTTGACGGACAAACCCAGGCCGTCGCGCCAAAGGTTTTCGACTTGCTGCTGCACCTGATCGAACATTGCGGCCGGGTGGTGGGCAAGGAGGAGTTGCTGAACCACTTGTGGCATGGCCGCGTGGTGTCCGAGGGCGTGCTGGCACGCAGTGTGATGCAGGCGCGCAAGGCCATTGGGGACGAAGGGGGCGAAGAGGCCCTCATCAAGACAATCCACAAAGTGGGTTATCGCTTTGTTGGGAGCCTGCTGCCTGCTGCCGCGGCGCCTCTGCCGAGCGCCACGCAGCAGCGCCGGGTTGCGGTTCTTCCGATTGAAAATCGCACGGGCGAAACTCGGTTCGACTGGATCAGCCTGGGGCTGGCGGCGCTGGTCTGCAATGCGCTGAGCGGCCGGGTTGCGCTCGCGGTGGTGGACCTGAACCTGATGTTGTTCGAGCTTGGCCAATTGCCTGCCGACATGGGTTCACGCGAAAAGGCGGACGCACTTCGGCAGCGCCTGGGCGCGGATTGCGTGCTGCAATCCGTGCTGCGATGGCAGGGCAATGCCTTGTGGCTGGCGTATCAGTGCACGGGGGAGGTCGAGGCCGGTCCGGCAGGCACCTTGCGAGGCGATGAGCCCAGTGAGATGGCGCTTCGCATGGCCGCGGAGGTGGCGCAGGGTCTGTGCCCTCAGGGCGCGGTGCCGTTGGTGCCCGAGTCGCAAGATCCTTTCGTCAACCAAGTCATCGGGCGCGGCACGCAATTGGCCGCCCAGTATCAATTCCGTGCGGCTGCCAAGTTCTTCGAGGTGGTGCTGGAACTGGAGCCGCGGAATTCAGCGGCGCAACTGGAATACCTGCGCAGCCTCACCAATGGTGAAGATCCCCGGGCGCTGGAGGTCGGCACGGCCCTGTTGAGCCAGGCCCGCGAGGTCGGCGACGAGCGCTTGCAGGCCATCGTGCATCTGGCGCTCGGGCACGCACTGTTGATGGGCGAGACCCGGGGCGCGATCCCGAATGCCGTCGATCATCTGGCGCAGTCGATCAGGTCAGCGAGTGCCGTCGGCGCCCCCGACATTCTGGTCCGGGCGCGGTTGGGGCAGGCCATGGCGCTGCGCCTGCAAGGTGACGTCCCCAGGGCCGAGGCGGCGCTGAATGCGCTCCACCATGAACTGAGCACGGTCGGCGGCAGTCGTTTGCACCTGAGCCTGGTGAAGGACAATCTGGCCGTCGTCGAGGCGGAGCAGGGGCACCTGCTCAAGGCGCGCAATCTGCTGGACGAGGTCTTGCTGCTGAACCGCGCCCACGGACTTCGCAGCGCTGCCTCGCTGACGCTGATGAACCTGGCCCGGATCAACGCGGGCCTGGGCTGTCTTGCGCTGGCGCGCAGCCAGGCAGCAGAGTCCGAACAAGGCTTCGACAGCCTGCAGCAGCCGCATGCGGCGGCCAGCATTGCGGAAGCGGCGGCAGAGGTCTATGGCGAACTGGGGCTGGTGCGCGATCTTGATCGTGTCCTGGAGCGCCTGGCGCCCTTGTGTGAGCGCGCCGGACTGCCGCCCAAGTCACAGTGGCTGACGGCGCGGGCCAGGCGCGAAATGTGTGCAGGCCGCGCAGAGGCTGCCGGCGCGCTTTTCAAGCGCACCGTGGCCATGGCGCAGCGCAGCCAGGCGCATTTGCGGCTGCGGTATCGGCAGCTGTGGCGGCTGGAAATGTCACTGCGATTCGGCGACGTCGTGGCGGCCGAAGCACGGCTTGCCCAGCTTGCCGAGCTGCCGGCCGTGCTCATCAACGGGGAGTTGCAATCCGCCATGGCGCGCGCCCGGGCCGCGCTGGCTTTCAGGCTTGGCCATGCCGAGCAGGCGCTGAAACATCTGGAAGACGCGGTGAGCCTCGCGCCTGCAGGTCGCTGGCGCGCCATGGCCTTGATGGATGCCGCCTGGATGGACTTGACAGCAGGCCGAACGGGCCAGGCGCAGATGCGATTGAGAGCGCTTTCTCCCTGGCTGGATGAGCACCCACTGGGAAGGGCCCTGAATGGGCAATCCTCGAATGGGCGCTTTGTTTTGCCTCACACATCGACCGCAGCAGACATCGAGTGGTTGTTGCCTTCGCTGCGCTGACTCACTGCGGCTTGTTGCGCTTGCTGACAACCGTCGAACTGGCGTTGCTGTCTGGCCGGGTGACCTTGAACACCAATTCATCGTTAGGGTTGCCGCTCAGATAAGCATGCCCATCGGGGTAGGGATTGGAGTTGGACGAGTTGATCCAGAACCGGGGTTGCATCGCGAACACCTGGAAGGTGTAGGTCTCACCCGGCGTCACGTCGACAGGCGGAGAGAAGTGATAGGCCACCATCGCCGAAGCACCTGGCGCGTCACCCAGCTTGCCGGCGACGTTGACCACCACTTGCCGCAGTGCTTTCGAGGCGTCATTGATGGTGTCGCCCCTGTACAGCACCATCGTCACATGCTTCTCGTCCTTGGAGTTCCCGAGGGATGAGAAGCTGGAGTTGGAAAGACTGACCGAGATGGAATCGATCTGGGTGCTGTTGGCGACGAAGGTTTGCGCCGCCGGCATGTAGTACGGCAGGCTGTAGCTGCCGCCGTTGGCCACGGCCTGCTTGATCACCACTTCACTGGCATTGCTGCCCTGCGCGGCGCCGAAAGCGCCCAGTGCGATCAGCCAGGATAGGCACCTGGCCGCCGCGCGGAAGGCAGCGGACAACGAGAACTTTGCGTTTGACAACATGATGGAGATACTTTCTGTGTCGGTTGGGCAGGGCATCAGCGCGTCTGGAGGCCGGGGTCTTGGTGGCGGGCATTGCCGCGCACCGTGTTCACCGTGCCGACGGACTGCGGGTCCACCGAAATGCTGGTAGTCGCCAGGGTGTTGCCCTTGCCATCACGGAACTGAACTGCGCCCATGTAGCGCTGCGCGTCCGGCACGCTCCAGGCCAGCTTGATCTTCCCGTTCTGCCCGGCTTTCACCTGGGTGGGAGCGGTGGTGCTCAGCGGCAGGCCGGCCGACCCGCTGCCAGGAAGGTCCCAGGACCAGACCGTGTAGCTCGATGCATCGCCCACCAGGCTGAGGGCCAGCACACAGGCCTGATAGGTGCCTTGGGCAGGCTGCGCCACGTCAATGGCCTGATTGGCACCTGGCTGACCGCTCCAGTAGCCGTTGCCGTCAGGCCCCGTCACGCTGAGTGCGAGGTTGTCCTGGCCTGGGTGGCTGGTGTCGCTGTCAAACATCTGCAGGTGAAGGGCCATGCTGCCGGCGGCCACCGGGATGTTGACGCAACTGGAAAAGTCCTGGGCAGTCACCGTGCCTGCGAGGGCCTGGCCCGCGATCAAACCCGTGCTGTGGGTGTCGAGTGCCCCGCTGTAGCCGGCGGTGAAGGGCAGTGCCGTCTTGAAGCTGGCGCTCTGAGAGCTCAGATTGGTTGCGATCTTGAACGACTGCTGCAGCGCCGAAAGCGGACTTGTGATGGGCTGGCCGCCCTGGCTTGATTTCCAAGTCAGCGAGCCGAACTGCCATGACGCTTCAGGCGCATCGGTGCGCGACAGCACCACGGTGAATGGCGCGCTCTCGCCCGGAGCCAGCGTGAGCTGCGCTGGCTTGACCTTGACATCGAAGCCCACGAGCTGCGCCTTCGCGCTGTAGGTGACGGCATGTTCCGAGACGTTGGTCAGCCGGCGCTCGATCTTGGTTTGACCAGGCACCACTGCCGTCAGGGAGGGCAGATTCAGGTTCTGGCTGCTCACCGAGCCTGCATTCGCGCAGGTGTCGGCGTCCGCCAGGCCTTTGCCGCACAGGTAGGCGTCGTAGTCGCTGCGGCTGGCGTCGTACACCAGTTCGACGGCGGCGGCAGCCTTCGGCCGGATTTCGCCGCTGCCGTAGCCCATGCGGTCTGCATCGGCGCTGCCACCGGCCTGCAGCACGGCGCTGGTGGTGGTCATCAGCGCTGAGCGAATGGCGGCAGGTGACCAACCCGGGTGCAGCTGCCTGAGCAGCGCCGCCGTGCCAGCCACGTGCGGGCTGGCCATGGACGTGCCGTCATGGGTGGCGTAGTAGGCAGGCGGGGTCAGGCTGCCGTTGACGATGGCGTCGTGCTCGGCCTGCGTTGCCGAGTAGGAGTCGGCCCCCAGGATGTTCACCCCTGGGGCTGACAAGTCAGGCTTGAGGATCTCGATGTCCGCCAGATTCGGGCCGCGGCCGGAAAAGCTGGCCACGACGGGTGCGGTCACCTTGTGATTGGTGGCCATGCCGATGGAAGCCGAGGAACCACTTGCCGTGGCCTTGAGCACGGCCTTGCGCGAAGCCACCGGCAGATGCACCGTGGGTACCGCATGGACGTCGGCATACAGGCTGTCCGCGTAGTCGCCCACGTTGAGCAACACCATGCCGACGCCTCCGGCGCGCAGCACCTCCGCGCTCTTGTCCACACGCCCGTTGCTGCCCCGGTCGCAGACCACGACTTTGCCCGCCACCTTGGCAGGATCGAGCGAGTTGGCCGCGCAGAGCCGGGCGAGGATGTTGGTGTCGTCAAACGGCGCCGTGGCTGCTGCGTCCGCGCCACGGATCAGCTGGCCCTGGACAGTGGCGGTGGCCATCGAGGGTCCGCTGATGACCTTGCCGTCCTGGCCCAGCGTCAGGCGCGCCTCGAAGTTCTTGTCGGTGGTCGAGGCACCAGCGGTTGTGACCCAGGGGCTGGGGTGATTCACCGTGTTGCCGCCGCTGTTGCCTGCGGCGGTGGCCACGAACACGCCCGCAGTGGCTGCGTTCAGGAAAGCTTGTTCGACCGGGTCCTCGACCGAAGTCTGGGAGCCGCTGATCGAGAAATTGATGACGTCCACGCCGTCTTGAACGGCTTGATCGATCGCGGCCACGGAGTCGCTGTCGTAGCAGACATTCCCGTTGGCCTGTCCGGTCCAGCAAACCTTGTAGACCGCGATCCTTGCGCGCGGCGCCAAGCCGGAGATCTCACCGATCACCGCATCGCCCTGCAGCGTTTCGACCTTTGAATTGCCAGCGGCGATGGACGCCGTGTGGCTGCCGTGTCCGCTCAGGCCGCGCGCCGAAACGTACTCGTCGGGCACCAATGGATCGCCGACGGCATCGAAACCTGCCTTGAAGATGCGGGCGCCGATCAGCTTCTGGTTGCAATTGCTGGCCGTGAATCCTGGTCCTGTGTCGCAGCTGCCATGCCATTTCGCCGGCGGGGCTGCGTAGACCTGGGTGCCCGCGCTGGCGGGCAGGCCGTTTGCGTCGACTCGGTCAGTGAACGAGAGGTCTTCGGGCCAGATGCCGGAGTCCACCATGCCGATGATGACGTCTTCTCCAGTCACCGGACGGCCGGCGGCGTCTCGCTGCGTCCACAAGCCCTTGGACGTGCTCAGCTGCAGAAAGCCGGGTGTGCGGTTGGTGCTGAGCGTGCGGGCACGGTCCGGGCTGACGGCACGCACGCCGGGCTGCTTGGTCAACTGCTTGGCCTCTGCGTCGGTGAGCATCAGTGCCATGCCATTCAGGGCGAACTCGTAAACCCGCAACGCACGGGCCTGACCGATGGTGGCCAGCACCTCCTGTCGCCGACTCGCCAGTTGGCTGCGGTACTGGGCCACGGCATTGCTGCGCAGGTCCAGTCGCGTCGCTGCTCGGCTGTTCGGCGCAGCCAGGCTTTGCTGCTTGGCGCTGAAACTGGCAACGGGCGCATCGGTCAACTGCACGATGTAGGCCCGCCGGAGGGGCTGAGAAGCGCCAATGACCGGCAGTGCAGCGGCGATCAACAAGGCCGCCACGGCCTGTTGAATGAGGGTGGGCTTGAGCAAGGTTCGCTCCAAGAAGGAAACAACAACAGAGGAGGACGCTCGTTGCCGCGCCGATCAAGGGAGGAACAGCTTCGAGACCGTGACGAGTCTATGAACACGCTTCTTCACGGTCCTGATGGATTCATGATCAATCTCCGATTTTGTTATTCCCGCGCCGGGGCCGGCGCGGCCTGCCTCGCGCAGAATCCTCATCGGTTCAAAGGCAGCATTTCATTCGGAGGAATGATTGGACCGTGTTCACCTGATGAGCGTGTTCGTCGCGGTGGTCGACACCCACAGCCTGGCCGGCGCCGCGCGCAAGCTCGCGCTGTCGCCGCCGGCGGTCACGCGCGCCGTCACCGAGCTGGAAACCCTGCTCGGTGTTCGCCTCCTGACCCGCACCACGCGGGTCGTGCGCGTGACCGATGCCGGCGCGCGTTATGCGGAAGACTGCCGGCGCATCCTGGCCGACTTGGCCGAGGCCGATGAATCGGTCAGCGGGATGCACGCCACGCCTCGCGGCAAGCTCATGCTCACAGCACCGGTGATGTTCGGCGCGCTCTACGTCACGCCCATCGTGACCGAATACCTCCAGCGTTACCCCGAGGTCAATGCCGAGTGCTGGTTCCTGGACCGCGTCGTCAACATCGTCGACGAAGGCATTGACCTGGCGGTGCGCATCGGCAACTTGGCCGACTCTTCGCTGCAGGCGATACAGGTCGGCCAGGTGCGGCGGGTGATCTGCGCCGCGCCGGGCTACCTGGAACAGCACGGCACACCCGCCACGCCCGACGAACTGGCCCGGCATTGCATCGTCGCCTCCACCGCGGCGTCCACTTCCGAATGGCGGCTGCACGACAACGGCGAGTCGCGCCTGGTCAAGGTCCAGCCGCGCATGACGACCACCACCAACGAATCGGCGTTGGCCGCGGCCGTGGGTGGCTTCGGCCTCACGCGGCTGATGTCCTACCAGGCGGCCGCGGCGGTGGCCGAAGGCCGGCTGAAGATTGTGCTGAGCGCTTTCGAAGGCCCGCCGCTGCCCATCCACCTGGTGCACCGCGAAGGCCGGCACGCTTCGCAGAAGGCACGGGCCTTCCTGGACTTGGCAATGGACAGGCTGCGCGCGCATCCCTTGCTGCAACCCGGCTGATTATTCCAGTCAGCGAAACAGAGTCTTGGAATTCACGTGGATTCTGTTCGGCGACCAGATCAGTGACAGTTCGGTCATCCCTTCACGAAAGCCCGAACATGTCCGCCATCAAGCTCTACACCTTCTCCCTCTCCGGCCACGCCCACCGGGTGCAACTGGCGCTGTCGCTGCTGAACCAGCCGGTCGGGCTGATCGAGATGGACCTGCGCGGTGGCCAGCACAAGCGGCCCGAGTTCCTGGCGCTGAACCCGTTCGGCCAGGTGCCGGTGATCGACGACAACGGCTTGGTGCTGGCCGATTCGAACGCCATCCTGGTCTACCTCGCGCGCCGCTACGGCAACGCCGACTGGCTGCCGACGGACGCCGCGGGCGAAGCCGCGGTGCAGCGCTGGCTGTCGGTGGCCGCCGGTCTGCTGGCCTTCGGCCCGGCGGCGGCCCGGCTGGTGACAGTCTTCGGTGCCGGCTTCCGGCCGGAAGAAGTCATTGCCCGCGCGCACGGCTTGCTGAAGGTCATGGACGCCGAGCTGGCTGGCAGACCCTTCCTGATCGGCGCCAGGCCCAGCATTGCCGACATCGCCAACTACAGCTACATCGCCCACGCGCCAGAAGGCAATGTCTCGCTGGCCGACTACCCGAACGTGCGCGCCTGGCTGGCCCGCATCGAAGCCTTGCCAGGCTTTGTGCCGATGCCGGCCACCGCCGCTGGCCTGCGCGCCGCCTGAGGACCGTCATGGACACCGCCCTCACCACCTCGCCCTGGCACCGCGGCGAACAGGCGTTGCAAGCCCATGTCGGCGTGGCCGAACGCATGGCCGAAGTTGGCCCCCGCGTGATCCGCGACTTCATGCCGGACCAGCACCGGCAGTTCTACGCCCAGCTGCCGTTCATCGTGGTGGGCGCGGTGGACGCGCAAGGCAGTCCCTGGGCCGGCGTGATCGAAGGCGAGCCCGGCTTCCTGCGTTCGCCGCAGCCCCAGCGCCTGGTCCTGGGTGCGCTGCCGGCCGAGGGTGACCCGGTACGCGGGGCGCTGGAAGACGGCGCGCCGCTGGGCCTGCTGGGCATCGAGCTGCACACCCGGCGCCGCAACCGGGTCAACGGCCGCGTGGCCGCACTGCATGCGGGCGGCTTCTCGCTGGCGGTCGGGGAGTCTTTTGGCAACTGCCCGCGGTACATCCAGCAGCGCGGCTTTCGTTTTGCGCGTGCGCCGGGTTCAGCATCGGGCGCTGCCACCCAGCACCTGCAGGCGCTGGACGACGAGGCCCGTGCCCGCATTGCCGCGGCAGACACCTTTTTCGTCGCCAGCCATTTCCCTGGCGACCAGCAGCGACCCAGGCCTTCGGTCGACGTCTCTCACCGGGGCGGCAAGCCCGGTTTTGTCAAGGTCGAGGGCAACCTGCTGACCATCCCGGATTTCGCCGGCAACCTGTTCTTCAACACCCTGGGCAACCTGCTGCTGAACCCGCGCGCCGGCCTGCTGTTCATCGACTTCGAGACCGGTGAACTGCTGCAACTCAGCGGCCACACCACACTGGTTCTGGACGGCCCCCAGCTCGCCGCTTTCCCGGGCGCCGAGCGTTTGTGGACCGTGCGCGTCGAACAGCTCGTGCGGCGGCGGGGCGCGCTGGCGCTGCGCTGGTCCTGAAGCTTCAGCCCAGCAGCTTGGGCAGCATGCCGGCCACCTGCGCCAGGCATTGCTCGCGCAGCTTGTTTTCGGTGCGGCTGCGGCCGATGTAGCTCGTGACCACCACGGGCGCACGGCCGCCGGTCGGCCACACGACGGCGATGTCGTTGGTGCAGTCGTCGCTGGTGCCGGTCTTGTCGCCCAGCGTCCAGCCTGCCGGCAGGCCGGCCTTCAGGCGGTGGCCGCCAGTGGTGTTGGCGCGCATCCATCCCACCAGCAGTTCTCGCTGCTGCGGTGGCAATGCGTTGCCCAGGGTCACCGCCCGCAGCGAGCCGGCGGCGGCGCGCGGCGTGGTGGTGTCGAACTGGCCGGTGGCGTCGAACTCGTTCAGCGCGGGCTCGGTGCGGTCGGAGCGGGTGACGTCGTCGCCCAGGCTGCGCATCCAGGCCGTCAGCGAGGCCGGGCCGCCGTAGCTCGCCAGGATCAAATTGGCGGCGGTGTTGTCGCTGTGGGTCATCGTGGCCTGGCACAGCTCGCCCAGTGTCATGCTGCCGCGGCCGACGGCCTTCTCGGTGACGGGCGAGTAGCCGGCGAGGTCCGCCTTGCCAAACGCGATCACCCGGTCCAGCCGCTCCTCGCCGCGGGCCACGCGGTCCAGCACGCGGGCGGTGGCCTGCAGCTTGAAGGTGCTGCACATCAGGAAGCGTTCGTCGGCCCGGTGGCCCCATCTGCGGTCGGTGGCGGTGTCCTGGATGAAAACGCCCAGGTGGCCACCGCTGGCTTTTTCGATGGCCTGGAAGCGCGAGCTGACCCAGTCGTCGAGAGAACCTGTTGTGGCGGAAGCTGAAGTTTTCGCGGAGGCGAGCAGAGGGGAGGCGGCGAGGGCCAGGGCTTGCAGACAGTGGCGGCGTTTCATGGGCAATGAGCTCAATGGGTTGAAGTGCATGGGACGCGACGATAGGGGCCGGGCCACCACCTCACAATCGCGAATATTGCAGCTCTGACCCAAGGAAAACTTGGGACTCTCTCATGGACCTGCCGCTGAACGCCTTGCGCGCCTTCGAGGTGTCTGCCCGCCACCTGAGCTTCACCCGCGCAGCCGGCGAGCTGAACCTCACGCCCACCGCAGTGAGCCAGCATGTGAAGAACCTGGAGTCGCGCTTCGGCATGGCGCTGTTTCGCCGCTTGCCGCGCGGGCTGGCACTGACCGAAGAAGGCCAGGCCTTGCTGCCGGTGCTGGCCGAATCCTTCGAACGCATTGGCGGCACGCTGGCCACCTTGCGCGAAGCTCGCCCGCGCGAGGTGCTGGCGCTGGGCGTGGTGGCCACCTTTGCCATTGGCTGGCTGCTGCCGCGGCTGCAGGGCTTCCAGCAGGCGCATCCGTACATCGACCTGCGCCTGTCCACCCACAACAACCGCGTGGACCTGGCCGCCGAGGGCCTGGACGCCGCGGTGCGCT
>NZ_VIDT01000459.1 GCF_006519715.1 Ideonella azotifigens | reverse complement strand
ATGGAAACGAGAGGCATGGTCTGCTCCGAGAGAGTGAAAAATCCTGAGGGCGCGGACGCCGGCGCGCTGGGCGGCGCCCTGCTGCCACTGCACGCCAACTTTGCGCCGGACCGCGAGCTGTTCCTGAAGGAATTGACGGCCTGAATCAGGCCTTGGCCGCGGCGACCGCGCTGACCGCAGCCCGCAGCCCGAGCAGGTAGCTCTCGGCCCCAAACCCTGCGATCTGGCCTTTGGCGATCTCGGCGAAGACCGAGTGATGGCGGAAGGCTTCGCGGGCATGGATGTTGGACATGTGCACCTCGATGATGGGCGCCTTCAGGATCGCCAGCGCATCGCGAATGCCGTAGCTGTAGTGCGTCCACGCGCCGGCGTTGATGATGACGGCGTCCACCGCGTCCCGGAAGGCCTGGTGGATGCGCTCGACCATCTCGCCTTCGTGATTGGTCTGGAAGCTGGTGACATCGGCGCCAAGCTCGCTACCCAATGCCTTGAGCTTGGTGTCGATCTCGGCCAGCGTGGCGCGGCCGTACTGGGCCGGGTCGCGCTGACCGAACATGTTCAGGTTGATGCCGTGGAGGACAAGGATGTTCATGAGGCGTAAGCCTACACGCTGCCGAAGCCTCGGGGTCTTCCCTCGTTCGGTGCGGGAATTGCGCGTTACCAAGAAGTTACATGCAGCGGCGGTCTTGCCACCCACCGGCCTGAAAACCATACTGCGCCCGCGACAAGCAAGGCCCGCGGCAGAGCGCTGACGGGCGACAACAACAGGAGACATTCGGACATGGCAGGCAAGGGCAGTTGGGGGCTCTGGTGGGCCGGCGCTTGGGCGCTGGCAGCCAGTGCGGTGGCGAGCACGGCGGCAGCGGCAGACCTCGCGGTGCTGCAGGTGGCGCCGCTCACGGGCGTGAGTGGCGGGCTGGGTTGGCACATGCAGGTCGGCGCGCAGGTCGCGTTCGATTCGGTGAACGCCGCTGGCGGCATCAATGGCCAGCGGCTGCGCCTGGTCTCTGTGGACGAGGACCCTGGCCACGTGGCGAACCAGGTGCGTGCGTTGACCGAAAAGGAGAACCCGGTGGCGATGCTGGGCACGGTGCGCAGCGCCACACTGGACGAACTGCTCAAGCGCAACCTGCTGCAGAGCCTGCAGCTGCCGGTGATCGGCGTGGGCTCGGGCGCGCTGGCGGTGCACCGCCAGCGCGACCCGCTGGTCTACCTGACCCGCGCCAGCCATGGCGACGAACTGGAAACCGTGTTCCGCCAGATGGAGACCATGCAGACCAACCGCGTGGCACTGCTGACCACCGACGACAAGGACGGGCTGGAGCTGCAGGAGCTGGCCAAGGAACTGGCGGCCAGGCACGGCATCAAGCTGGTCGCCTTGGCCGCGCACCCGGCCGACACCGCAATGGTCGAGGATGCAGTGCGAGCCATCCAGAAGGTGCCGCACCAGGCGGTGGTGCTGGCGTCCAACACCGCGGCAGTTGCCTACTTCTGCAAGCTCTACCGAAAGGACAGGGGCACTGGCCAGCTGGTGGCGCTGTCGTCTGCGGAGGCCACGCAGCTGGCCCAGGTGGTGGGCAAGGAGGCGGCGCATGGCGTGATGATTTCGCAGGTCGTGCCCAACCCGCGCAATGCGCGCGTGGAACTGATGCGCGAGTTCGAGGCGGCCTACCGCAAGTACGGCCCGCAGGACATCGAGCCCACGCTGACGATGACCGAGGCTTACGTCAACGCCCGCGTGCTGATTGCCGCGCTGCAGCGCATGCCCGGCACGCCCACGCGCGCCGCGCTGGCCAAGGTGCTGGCCGCCGGCGACGTGATGGACCTCAGCGGCTACCGCATCGCGCTGCACCCGGAGCAAGGCCCGCGCCGCAGCACCTCGGTCTCGATGATCGACCGCGACGGCCGCGTCGTGTACTGAAAACAGGTGACGGCACCCCCAGTCTGACCCCTTGGGGCGCCGAGACGTGGCGCTCATACTCGCCCCCTTGGGGCGCTGTGGCTTCAGAAGCATGGACGCTCCACTGTTTGCGCTGGTTGGCAACGGGAGGAGACCCATGCTGTACACGATTCGAACGCTGGCGTTGGTGGGCGCGGCCTGGCTGCTGTCTCCCGCGGCCTTCGCCGGCACTGCGCGGCTGGACTGTGGCGGCAATGGTGGCCGCTACGACGCGGTCTACAGCGCCGACCGGCTCTATGACGCCAGCAACGGGTCTGGTGCCATTGGCGGCACCGCCAGCACGCCCTCGCTGCTGTACTACGGGCAGGTGATCGAGAACACCGCCTATTCGCCGCTGGTCAACAGCGTGCGCGAGGGCGCCAGCGAATACCGCTTCGACGTGGCCAACGGCAGCTACCTGCTGACGATGCAGTTCGTCGAGCTGCTGCAGAACGGGCCCAACCTGCGCAAGTTCTCGGTGCTGGCCGAAGGCGTGCCGCTGCTGCAGGATTTCGACCTCTACGCCCGCTTCGGCCGCAACTACGCGGTGACCTACCAGTTCGCCGTCACCGTGGCCGACGGCCAGCTCAACGTCACCTTCCCGGCCAGCATCGGCCAGTCCACCATCGCGGCGATCTCGGTCCAGTCCACCAAGGCCGACACCCGCGCGCCGAAGGCGCCGGCCTCGGTCGCCGCGCTGGGCGGCTACTACCGCAACATCGTCACCTGGCCCGATTCGACGGAGGCCGACCTGGCCGGCTACCTGGTGAGCCGCGCGGCCTCGTCCGGCGGCCCGTACACCACGCTCACCGCCCAGCCGGTGCCGAGCAGCCGCTACTTCGACGACGCGCTCGCGCCGTTCACTGCCGGCTTCTACAAGGTGGCCGCGGTGGACGTGTTCGGCAACCAGAGCGCCTGGTCCGCGCCCGTCTCGGCTGCGCCGCTGGACCGCACGCAGAGCACGCTGCCGGCCTTCCAGCTGACCATCCCGGCCGACCAGTACGCCATCCTGCAGGCCAACCCGGACTCGGATTACGTGACGGCCGACTTCGCCGGCGACAACCTGCTCTTCCCCGGCATTGGCGTGAAGTTCCGCGGTGCCACCAGCCTGAACAACCAGAAGAAGTCCTGGAAGGTCAACTTCAAGAAGGGCGTGCCCTTCCAGGGCCGCGACAAGTTGATCCTCAAGGCCTCGGGGCTGGACACCACGCAACTGGCCGAGTGCCTGTCTGCCGCGCAACTCGCAGGCGTGTCCACGCTGTTCTCCAGCTGCAGCTTTGCGCACCTGGACGTGAACGGCGAGTACCTGGGCCTGTTCAGCCACCTCGAAGACGTGGACGACGACTTCTTCAACGCCCGCGCCATCAACCCCAAGGGCCAGCTGCTGGAAGCGCAGGACGTGGTCGCGTCCAACTTCCGCGTGCTGGACGACTACTCGACCGCCTGGGACGACCACAGCGACAACGACGACGGCTACCCCGCGCTGGCCGCGCTGGTGCAGACGGTCAACGTGACCTCCGACGCCGACTTCCCGGCCGTCATCTCGTCTGTGATCAACGTGGACAGCTACCTGGACTACCTGGCCGCGATGCAGCTCACCGGCGATTGGGACCACGTGGGCCACAACTACTACATGTACCGCAGCCCGGACAGCCCCGTGTGGGAGCTCATTCCCAAGGACTTCGACCAGGCCTTCTACCAGACCACGCTGTCGCTGCTCAAGGGCGTCAAGACCACGCCGCGGCAATCGATCAACACCTACAACGTGCTGACCTCGCGGCTGCTCACGGTGCCGCTGTTCCGCCAGCAGTACGTCAACAAGATCGCCGAACTGCTGGCCACGCAGTTCACGCCCGCCATCCTGAACCCGCGCATCAACGCCCAGCACCAGGCCGTGCTGGAAGACACGCACCGCGACGTCTACAAGCGCTTTCGCGAGGACAACACCGGCTTCGACGCCTCGCCCGCCGCGCTGCAGGATTTCGTGACCCAGCGCATTGCCTACATCAATGCCAACCTGGCCGGCATTTCGCCCAACCTGGCCCAGCCGCTGCTGCTCAACGAAGTGCTGCCCGACAACCGCAGCGGCATCGTCACCGCAGCCGGCAACCACAGCCCCTGGATCGAGCTCTACAACCCCGGCAGCCAGGCCTACAGCCTGACCGGCCACTTCCTCACCAACAACCCCGCCCAGCCCACGCTCTGGCCGTTCCCGGCCGGCACCAGCGTGCCGGCCCATGGCTACCTGCTGGTCTGGCTGGACAACCTGCCCGCCGCCGGTGAACTGCACACCAGCTTCAGCGCCAACCCCAAGGGCCAGGCGCTGGCGCTGTACGCGCCATCGGGCAGCAGCGTCACGCTGCTGGACACCATCGCCTGGCGCGCCCAGCCGGCCGACACGTCCTACGGCCGCCGCGCCAGTGGCTCGTCACTGTGGGGGCGGCAGGCGCAGGCCACGCCGTTGGGAGCGAACGGCGGGCCATGAGGCTGGCGCTTTCCCCGGGCTTGATTTGGCCGCTTTGTGCGCCATCTTCAGGTCTGGAGGAAGTCTCATGAACCCTACCGGGTCCGACCCGGCCAGCCTGCTGGCC
>NZ_VIDT01000458.1 GCF_006519715.1 Ideonella azotifigens | reverse complement strand
CCAGGCGCAGCAGCGCTTCCTTGGCGGACGGGAAGACGGGGTCGATGCGCAGCGCGTGCTGGTAGCTTTCGCGGGCCAGGGCCTTGTTGCCCTGGGCCAGGTAGGCAGCGCCAAGGCTGTCCCAGGTGTTGGCGGCGTTCGGGTAGAGCGCGGTATTGATCTTGAGCACGGCCAGGCCGGTCTCCAATTGACGCTGCGTGACCAGGTTCATGCCGACCTCATTGAGGTAGCTCTCTTTGCCGGCATCATCCCTGGCATCCCGCAGCGCCTGGTAGGCCTTCAGCGCGGGCTCGTATTCACCGGCCAGCAGCAGCTCGCGCGGCAGGCGTTCGCCGTCGCGCAGGCGCGGCAGCCGCTCGGTCTTTCCTTCCGGGCCATGCAGCAGCAGGGCTTGCGCGCCATCGGTGCCCAGCTCGAAGCTGCGTTCGCGCGGCTGCTCGCGCTGCAGGTAGCGGTTGGCGCCAATGGTCACCAGCTCGCTGCTCGGCAGGCCGGCAAAGCCCAGTTGCAGGCGGTTGCCGTCACGGGTCACCACGGCCACCTGCTCACCGTTGACGCGGTAACGCCCGGGCGCGCTGGCCAGCGCCTGGGCGCTGGTGGACAGGGCTGCATGGGCTTTCACGCCGGGCCAGCCATAGGCAAAGGCGACGGCTTGCTGCAGCTCGCTCATCAAGGCGGGCTGGTTGGCGTTGATCATCACCACCACGCCCTGGCCACTGGTCTGGCTGCCGATGAGCATCGTGCAGAAGCCTTCGTCCCAGCCGCCGTGGGCGAAGTATTTCTGGCCGTCGAAATCCGGCATGCCCAGGCCCAGGCCGTAGCCGCTGCCCAGGCGCGGCGTGAGCATGTCCTGCGCCAGCGCGGCAGACACCCGAGGGCTCTGGCCCTTGAGCGCCTGCTGGATTTCGATCACGAACCTGGCCAGGTCTTGTGAGGTGGTCCACAGTCCGGCCGCGGCCATTTCGGGATAGGTGTTGCGCTTGCCGGTCAGCGCGCTGCCGTCGGGCAGCACGCCTGCGGCGGCACGCGGCAGCAGCGCGGCCGGCAGGGGATTGCTGAAGCTGCTGTCCACCATGCCCAGCGGGCCCAGCACGCGTTGCTGCATCAGCACCGGGAAGCTCTGCCGGGCCACGTCGGCCATCAGCAGCTGGGCCACGGTGTAGCCGCCGCCGGAATAGCGCCAGGCGCTGCCGGGCAGCTGGTCGACCCTCACCGGGGCAGAGTTGGCAGGCGGCGCGCCGTTGAGGATGGCCACGGTGTCCGGGAACGGGGTGCCCGCCGTGTAGCCGTTGAAGCCATGCACCGTGAGCCCGCCGGTGTGGCTGAGCAGGTGGGCCAGCGTCACCGGCACCTTGTCGGTGAATTCGTTGGCCGGGATCTGCCAGGATTTCAGCCGCGCATTGACCGGCTGCTGCAGGCTCAGTTCACCGGTTTGCACCATGCTGAGCGCCCCGTAGGCCGCCACCGGTTTGCTGACCGAGCCGGCCAGCAGCAGAGTGCTGGCCGTCATCGGTATGCCGGCCTCCCGGTCCGCCAGGCCGTAGGTGCGGGTCCAGGCGATGCTGCCGTTGTTGACCACCGTGAGGGTGACGCCCGGCACGCCGTAGTGCCGCATGCGTTCGGCCAGCGACCACGGCTTGTCTCCCTCGAAGCTCACCGGCGGACGCAGGCCGTTTTCGACGGCAGCCACCTTGGCCGCCACATCCTCGGCGGCCCAGACCGGGTGGGCACCGGCCGCGAACACGGCGCTCAACAAGGCGGCCGACAGGCGGGGCAAGGTCATCGGGGGCGTTGCAGGCATGTTGCGCGAGGGGTTGGTGTTGATCTGGACGAGCTTAGCGACACCCCCTGGCGTACAGGCGCGCTTGCGACGAACGGCCGCATGGGCGGACCAGCTGCAGCGGCGTGCGATCAACATCGGCTGCAGCGCGGGCGATTGCCCGGGATCACGCTTGGGGAGTGGCGTTGTCCCTCGCTTGTGCCCCTCCGGCACAGGCCTATGCTGGCCAGCTCATCATGCGAGCCCGCCCGGCTCGCCACGGCAGGAGACAAGGCCATGGGTCGCATTGCAGCAGCTGTTCTCTCGCAACTTTCTGCGCCTCGCCCTGCGCGCGCTGTGGTGCACGGTCTCCTGGTCACGGGCCTGTGCCTGGGCATGCAGGCGCTGGCGGCAGAGTTCCCGGCCGGCCAGGTGACCCTGCTCCCGCTGCCGGCAGGTGCGCTCCAGGGCAGCGGCGTGGGCTTGAACGACTGGGGGCTGGTGGCGGGCACCAGCGGCGCGGGCGGCGCTTCGCCTGTGCATGCCACGCTCTGGCAGCACGGCGTGTCCATCGTGCTGCCCGGTCTCAGCAACCAGGGCTACGCGACGGCCAACGATGCCAACGAGCGCGGCTGGGTGGTGGGCGTCAGCGTCGCGGCCAACGGCGACCCGCATGCCACGCTGTGGCGCCGCGGCAGCATCGGCTACCACGCGCAAGACCTGGGCACGCAAGGCACCGGCCGCTACAGCACGGCGGTGGCCGTCAACGCCAGCGGCCTGGTGGCCGGCTACAGCACCTTCGTGGTGACCAACACGCTGGACGCCCGCGCCACCCTCTGGCCCGCAGGCGGCCAGGCGGTAGACCTGGGCACGCTGGGCGGCAGCTTCAGCAGCGCCTACGGGCTGAACCGCGCCGGCCAGGTGGTGGGCGCCAGCGCCACGGCAAACAACAGCGCCATCCACGCCGTGCTCTGGCGAGACGGCAACATGCTGGACCTCGGACCCGGCTATGCCAACCAGATCAACGACAGCGGCCACATCGTGGGCATGGACGATGCCAGCCGGGCTGTTCGCTGGCTGCCAGATGGCACGCGGGTTTTGCTCGGCACGCTGGGCGGCAGCTTCAGCAGCGGCGCGGCCGTCAACAACGCCGGCCAGATCGCCGGCTGGGCCAGCATTCCCAGCGACACGCTGTTCCACGCCGTCTACTGGCAGGACGACGTGGCCGTGGACCTGAACGACTTCCTGGATGACGAGGCCCGCGCCGACGGCTGGTACCTCAGCTATGCCACCGGCATCAACGCCGCAGGCCTGGTCACCGGCGCCGCGTTCCGCGCCGGCACGGCAGAAATGCGGCCCTTCGTGGTGAAGCTGCCGAGGGCCGCGGGGCGAGTCGGTGAAATGTGAAGCCCACGGTGTCACCATGCGAATAATTGGCTAACGTGTTCTCGGTGCCGGCGTCCACGCCGCACCGGAAGATCCGGGCCTACCTGTCAGAGGCACCCTTGACCGTGGGCGGGATCGCCGAGTGTTTCGAGATGACCAAGCCATCGCTTTCCAAGCATTTGCGCGTCCTCGAACAGGCGGGCTTGGTGAAGCGCGAGAAGCGCGGCCAGTTCGTGCACTACAGCCTGGTCGACGACAACATGCTCGGCACGCTACACAACTTCGTCGCGGCCTTCTGCCCTGTCGACGGGCCGCTCAAAAAGGAAAGCGCTGCGCCGGCCAAGGCCAGGAAGCGCACTGCCACCCAGTCCGCGCGCCACAGATCGAAGCCGACGAGCGATTGGCCCAGGTCATCCTCGGCGCAGACGACAGGCACCTGATGTTCCGCACCTGCGCCAGCGTGCGCCTGCTGGACCAAGGCGCCATCGAATTCGCGCTGTCGACCCGCGTCGCATGCAAGAACCTGTTCGGCCGCCTGTACATGGCCGCCATCTCCGCGACGCACCGGAAGTACATCGCGCCAACGATGCTGGCGCATGCGATGGGGGCAGTGGAGACGGCGTTCAGGTGACGGCCATCCCGCCGATCTGATGCACATCAAGCACGACGCGCGCATCGGTGGCACGATCGCCTTCGCCCGGCAAGAGCCGGTACGAAGGCCGCCCCCATGGAGTTCAAGGACTACTACAAGCTACTCGGTGTCGAGCGCACGGCGAGCGCGGAGGACATCAAGAAGGCTTTCCGGCGCCTCGCCCGCAAGTACCATCCGGACGTCAGCAAGGTGCCGGATGCGCAGGCGCGCATGCAGGAACTGAACGAGGCCCACGAGGTGCTTCGCGACCCGGAGAGGCGCGCCGCCTACGACAACATCGGCCAGGGCCGGCAAGGCGGCGAGGAGTTCCGCCCGCCCCCGGGCTGGGACGCGGGCTTCGAGTTCAGCGGCGGCCCGCCGGACGGCTTCGGCGACGGCAGCCACAGCGACTTCTTCGAATCGCTCTTTGGCGCCGCGCGCCGCGGTGCCCGTGCGCGCCACAGCGAACGCGGACAGGACCACCACGCAAAGATCGTGGTGCCGCTCGAAGACAGCTTCCGCGGCGCGACGCGCGAGCTGAGCCTGCACAGCCCGACGCTGGACGCCAGCGGCCAGATGGTGCTGCACGAGCGCACGCTGCAAGTCGGAATCCCGAAGGGCATTCGTGCCGGCCAGCAGATCCGTCTGGCCGGCCAGGGCTCGCCCGGGTTCGGCGGCGGGCCGACCGGTGACCTCTACCTTGAGATCGAGTTCGCGCCGCACGCGCTGTACCGCGTTGACGGGCACGATCTCTATCTC
>NZ_VIDT01000457.1 GCF_006519715.1 Ideonella azotifigens | reverse complement strand
CCTTCAGGCCGCTCAGCACCACCCATTGGTTGCCATGCGTGCCGCTCAGCTGCACCGGGCGCGGCTCGGTCTGCTTCTCGGCATTGACCACCAGCACGGTGTCGCCGGCAGTGCCGCGGGTCACCGCCTGCTGCGGCACCAGGATGGCGGCATCGCTGCGCGCCTGCTCGATGCGGACTTTCACATACAAGCCTGGCAGCAGCTCACCCTTGGGATTGGGCAGCTCGGCGCGCAGCGTAACCTGGCCGGAGGTCGGGTCCACCGTCAGGTCGCTGAACAGCAGCTTGCCGGGCAGCGGGTACTCGCTGCCGTCGTCCAGCAGCACCTTGATCTTGGTGCTGCTGCTGGACTGCAGCTTGCCGGCCTCCATCGCGCGCTTCAGGCGCAGCGCCTCGGTGGCCGACTGGGTGAAGTTGACGTAGAGCGAGTCGATCTGCTGCACCGTGGCCAGCAGCGTGGCTTCGGTGGCGCTGACCAGCGCGCCTTCGGTGACCTCGGCGCGGCCGATGCGGCCGGTGATGGGCGAGATCACCGCAGCGTAGTCCACATTCAGCCTGGCCTGCGTCACGCCGGCCTTGGCGGCGGCCAGATCGGCAACGGCCTGCTTCTGCGCTGCCTGCGCAGCAACCCAGTCCTGCTGGCTGATGGCGCGGGCGTCGGCCAGCGGCTTGTAGCGGTCGTAGGTGGCCTGGGCGTTGGCCAGCGCGGCATCGGCACGGGCCTGCGTTGCGGCAGCGCTGTCCAGCTGGGCGCGATAAGGCGCGGCATCGATCGCAAACAGACTCTGGCCGGCCTTGACCACGCTGCCTTCGGTGAACAGCCGCTTCTGCACCACCCCTGTGACTCGCGCACGGACCTGGGCGGTGCGCACCGCCTCCAGCCGACCTGGCAACTCGGTCGCGAGTTCGATCGAGGCCGGCTGCACGGTGATCACACCCACTTGCGGCGGCGGCATCTGGCCGCCGGCATGGGCCGCATCACCGCTTTGACCGCAGGCTGCCAGCGACAGCAGCACCAGCGCAGTGGAGCCCAACGACACCAACGGCCACGCGGCCTGGGGTGCCAAGCGCCAGGCCTTGCTCAGCGTGCACGGAGACGAAACCTCATCGAGAGAAGCGGAGGGCGTGTGGGCCATGAAAGTCCTTCTGGATGAACGCAAGCAAATCCCCTCCACCAGCTGGCAACGCCAATGGAAGGGATTTGTCTGAAATAGAGTGAAACGAGTTTACATACAAACTAGAATGTATGTCCAATCACCGGGTTTATACGGGGTCTTTCAAACATGGTACGGCGCACCAAGGCAGACGCGCAGATCACCCGCAATCAGATCCTGGATGCTGCCGAGCAAGTGTTTCAGGACCGCGGCGTGGCCCGCACCTCCTTGCAGGACGTGGCGGCGGCCGCTGGCGTGACCCGCGGCGCGATCTACTGGCACTTCAAGGACAAGGCCGAGCTCTTCAGCGCAATGATGGAGCGTGTGACCCTGCCCTGGGAAACGCCGCTGGAGATGCCCTGGGCGGTGGCCATGGGCTTGCGCGCGGGCGACACCATCAGCGAGCTGCGCGGCATGATCTTGATGCCGCTGCACGCCGTCGTGCATGACGAGCACGGCCGCCGGGTCTTCACGATCGCGATGCACGCCACCGAGTACAACGCCGAGGACATGGCACCGGTGCGCGAGCGCAAGGAAGCCAGCCTCAATGCCTTCCTGGACCGGCTCGAAGCCACCTTGCAACGCGGCATGGCCAAGGGCCAGATCAAGACGCCGCTGGACACCCGCACCATCGCGCTGGGCTTGCTGGCCCTGATGGACGGCCTGCTGCGCCAGTGGACGCGCAACCCGGCGGCGTTTGCGCTGATCGAGGTCGGCGACGCGTCGGTGCAGCAGTTCCTGTCCGGCCTTGCGCTGCCGGCTACAGCAGCACCGTCATCCGCTCCAGCACCAGCACTGCCGCAAAACCCAGCAGCGCCACCAGCGTCCACTTGATGATGAGGATGGACCGCCGACGCCAGATCGGGCGGCCGGTGGCAACGAAGACGGCGAAGCACAACAGGCCAGCGACCAGCAGCAGGCCGACGATCAGACGGAAAAGCAGCATCTTTTCTTGACTACCAGGCTGGAGCAAGCTGGGCAAAGCCTGCCGGCGCCCGGGTTTCGTCCTCGAAGCTGACGTACTCAAACGCCGTCTCGTCGGCCAGCAGTTTGCGCAGCAGCTTGTTGTTCAGCGCATGGCCGCCGCGGAACGAGGTGTAGGCCGCCAGCAGCGGTGCGCCGGCCACGTACAGGTCGCCAATCGCATCGAGGATCTTGTGCTTGGCGAATTCGTCGTCGTAACGCAGACCGTCGCTGTTGAGCACACGGTAGTCGTCGATGACGATGGCGTTGTCCATGCTGCCGCCCAGCGTCAGGCCGCGCGCGCGCATCGCCTCCACGTCCTTGGTGAAGCCGAAGGTGCGGGCGCGGGCGATCTCCTGCTTGTAGCGGCCCGAGCCCATGTCGAAGCTGACCTGCTGGCCGGTGGCATCCACCGCAGGGTGGCCAAAATCGATCTCGAAGGTCAGCTTGAAGCCGTGGTACGGCTCCAGCCGGGCCCACATCAGCCGCGCGCCCTCGCCTTCGCGGATCTCCACCGCCTTCCTGACCTTCAGGAAGCGCTTGGGCGCGTTCTGCAGTTCGATGCCGGCGCTCTGCAACAGGAACACAAACGCGGCCGAAGAGCCGTCGAGGATGGGCACCTCGTCGGCCGTGATGTCGACATAAAGATTGTCCAGCCCCAGGCCGGCGCAGGCCGACATCAGGTGCTCGATGGTCTGGACCTTGGGCGCGCCCGGATCACCGCCGGGCGAGATGGTCGAGGCCATGCGGGTGTCGCTGACCGAGCCGGGCCGCACGGGGATGTCGACCGGCTGCGGCAGGTCGACCCGGCGAAAGACGATGCCGGTGTTGGGCGCCGCCGGCCTAAGCGTCAGCTCGACCTTCTGGCCGCTGTGCAGCCCGACGCCAACGGCGCGGGTGAGGGACTTCAGGGTGCGTTGCTTGAGCATGGCGACGGGCTTGGCAAGGTGCATCGCGGACTGCGGCGCAGCCCTGGATTGTCCGTCAAGCGGCCAAATCCCGCTGTAAAGGAAGGTGCAGCCTGACACGGGTGCCGCGGCCCGGTGCGCTGTCGATGTGCACCTCGCCGCCCAGCCTGGCGGCGCGCTGGGCCAGGTGGCGCAGGCCACGGCCGCGCGGCGCTTCTTCGGTGTCGAAACCGCAGCCGTCGTCCTCGATCAGCACCTCCACCCTGTCGCCCAGCTGCAGCGTGGCAATGCGGATGTGCTGGGCCCCGGCGTGCTTGAGCACATTGGTCAGCACTTCCTGCACCGCGCGCAGGATCTGCAGCGCATCCGGCGGGTACAGCCAGTTCAGCGGCGGCAGGTCGTCGACCTCCCAGGCCAGCTGCAGCCCGGCCGCTTCCAGCCGGCGGCCCAGGCGGTGGCGCAGCAACGCCAGCAAGGTGATCAGGTCGTGGCCAATCGGCTCCAGCGAGTCGATCACCAGCCGCAGATCGTCCACGCACTCGCGCAGCAGCAGGGCCACCGCCGGCGCCTCCAGCCGGCCCTGCTCGACCAGCACCAACGAGGACATCAATGTCGAGCCCAGGCCGTCGTGCATGTCGCGCATCAGGCGCTGGCGCTCCAGCAGCAGCGCCTGCTCGCGCTCGACCGCCCGCAGCTTCTCGTGGTTGGTGCGCAGCTCGGCCTCGCGCGTGGCCAGCTGCTGCTCCAGCATGGTGTTGGCCTGGGCCACCTGGTCCATCGCCATCGAGTAGCGGTGCTGCGCCGCATGCAGGAAGGCCAGGAACATCAGCAGCATCGCAAACGGCAGCAGGTAGACCGATTCCGGCGTGATCGCGCCCGAGACCAGCAGCAGGTCGTGCAGGCCGAACACATTCGTCACCCACAGCGCCAGCGTGATCAGCCGGAAGTCCCGCCCGCCGTCGTGCCAGGCCAGCCAGCCCATGGTCAGGCCCACGCCCAGCGCCACCATCGCATTGACCAGGTGGACCTGCGACACCGCCCGCAGCGGCGAGCCGGGCATGGCCAGCAAGGTGGCAATGACCACGAAGGCCACCAGCGCGCGCTCCAGGCCACGGTGGCGCCGCCGGTCGAAGCGGATCGCGAACATGTACATCAGCACCATGACCCACGACAGCGATGCGTTGCTCATCCACCAGAACCACTCCAGGCTGGTGTCACTCGTGGGGAACTGCACGTAGTAGTGCAGGTTGCGCAGTGTCCAGGCCACCGAGGTCAGCGCGAACAACAGGTAAGGCCGGTTGCCGCGCCGGCCCAGCCAGTAGATCAACGCCACCAAGCCGAGCGCGAGGAAGGTCAGGCTGGCCACCTGCGGCGCGGCCTGCTGCAACAGCAGCCGCAACTCCAGGCGCCGGGTCAGCAGCTCGCGCGGGCCGACATAGAGCCGGCTGAGCCGGTGCGAGCGCTCCGGCGCCCGCACGATACCCAGCGCCAGCGTCAATCGCGTACCCGGCGCCTGGGCGCCC
>NZ_VIDT01000456.1 GCF_006519715.1 Ideonella azotifigens | reverse complement strand
TGCGCGTTGCTCGGCTCGACCGCGCTGCCAGTGGTGCTGGACCTGCTGGACCCGGCCCAGTGCGCCACGCTGCTGGCACGCACGCTGGCCCTCACCGGCCAGCTCGACATCTTCCACGCCAACGCCGGCTTGTATGTCGGCGGCGACCTGGTCGACGCCGACCCGGAGGCGATCGACCGGATGCTGAACCTGAACGTCAACGTGGTAATGAAAAATGTGCACAACGTGCTGCCCCACATGATCGGGCGCGGCACCGGAGACATCATCGTCACCAGCTCGTTGGCAGCGCATTTCCCCACCCCATGGGAGCCGGTCTATGCTTCGTCCAAATGGGCAGTGAACTGCTTTGTGCAGACCGTGCGGCGCCAGGTCTTCAAGCACGGCATCCGGGTGGGAGCGATCTCGCCTGGCCCGGTCATCACCTCGCTGCTGGCCGACTGGCCGGCCGAGAAGCTGGCCGAAGCCAAGGCCAACGGCAGCCTGATCGAGGCCGAGGAAGTCGCCAATGTGGTGCTGTTCATGCTCACGAGGCCGCGTGGCATGACGATCCGCGACGTGGTGATGATGCCCACCCAGTTCGACCTCTGAAGCCCTGTTTCACCTTCTCTCGGCTCTCCTTTCTTTCCTGCCTTTCAGAACGCAGCCGTCAGACCACGAAGGCCTTTTTCCATGTCCACCATGCTCCACCTCGGCCTGGGTTCGTTCCACCGCGCGCACCAGGCCCTCTACGTACACCAACTGCGGCAGACGGGCGACACCCGCTGGTCCATCACCGGCGGCAACCTGCGCCCCGACATGCTCGACACCATTGCCGCGCTGCAGGCGCAGGGCGGTGCCTACACGCTGGAAACTATCACGCCGCAGGGCGAGCGCAGCTACACCCGCATCGAATCCATCCAGCGCGTGATCCCCTACCAAGACGACTTGGCCCCGCTGATCGCCGCAGGCACCGACCCGGCGACCCGCATCATCTCCTTCACCGTCACCGAGGCGGGCTACTACCTGGACGCGCAGGACCGCCTTGATTGGGCCACTTTCCCCGACTTGCGCAATGACCTGGCGGCGGTAAAGGCGGGCGGCGCAGGCCACACGATCTACGGCGGCCTGGTCAGCCTGCTGCGCGCTCGCGCAGCCGCGGGCGCAGGAGGCGTGACGCTGCTGAACTGCGACAACCTGCGCCACAACGGCGACCGCTCGCGCGGCGGCCTGCTGCAGTTCATCGACGCGCTGGGCGACAGCGCGCTGAAGGCCTGGGTCGAGGCCCACACCACCAGCCCCAACGCGATGGTCGACCGCATCACCCCGCGCCCAACGCCGGATGTGGCCGAGCGCGTCAAGGCCGCCACCGGACGCGACGACCCCGCCGCACTGATGGGCGAAAGCTTCATCCAGTGGGTGATCGAAGACCGCTTCATCGCCGGCCGCCCCGAATGGGAAAAGGTCGGCGTGGATATGGTGGATTCGGTCGCGGCCTACGAGGAAGCCAAGATCCGCCTGCTGAACGCCACCCACAGCTGCATTGCCTGGGCCGGCACGCTGGCGGGCCACCTCTACATCCACGAAGGCACGCAGGACGCCGAGATCCGGAAGATGGCCTACGACTACGTGACCGACGACGCCATTCCGGTGCTGCACACGCCCGAGAAGCCCTGCCCGCTGGACCTGGCCCGCTACCGCGACGTGGTGCTGGACCGCTTCGGCAACCCGGCGATCCAGGACACCAACCAGCGCGTGGCGATGGATGCGTTCTCGAAGATCCCCGGCATGATCGCGCCGACCATCCGCGACAAACTCGCCATGGGCGGCACCATCCGCAGCGTGGCGATGCTGCCTGCACTGTTCCTGGCCTACCTGCAGCGCTGGCACGCGGGCGGCCTGCCCTACGCCTACCAGGACCAGGCCATGGACCCCGCGGTGGCCCATGCGATCTGCGAGGCCGCCGACCCGGTGGCCGCGTTTGGTGCGGACCCCACGCTGTGGGGCGAGCTGGCCGGCGATGCCCGCCTGTTGGATGCGCTGCGCGTAGCGTTTGCGCAGGTGCAAGCCTTTGTGGCCCGCCGCGCTGCGGTCTGAGTCTGGAGCCGTGATGTCGCTCAAGCCCGTGACCCCGCGTGTCGTCCGCCCCGAGCTCGAACACGAACTCGCCCGCTCGCCTGATCTCGGCTATGAAGCTTCTAGTGAGGTCGGATTCGTGCGCTGCCTCGCGCACGGCTACCCCACGCCGCATGCCCGCTGGCATTACCACGACGAGTACGAGCTGCACCTCATCACCAGCACCAGCGGCAAGCTGTTCGTTGGCGATTGGATCGGACCGTTTCAGCCGGGGCAACTGGTACTCACCGGGCCGCGCCTGCCGCACAACTGGGTGAGCATGGACCTACCAGCCGGCGGCGTTGAACAACGCGACCTGGTAATCCAGTTCTCGCACGAGCCTCTGGTTCGCACGGCCGAAACGATCCCGGAGTTGCGTGAGGTTCTGCCGCTACTGGAGCGCGCCAAGAACGGAATTGAGTTTTTCGGTTTGTCGGAACGAGCGGAGTCACACTGGCAGCGAGTTAAGTCGTCGCGTGGGCTGCGCAGGCTGACCGCCTTCTGCGACTGCCTGGCAGACCTGGCGGCCTGCACTGACTACCGGCTGCTGTCGAGCGTACAGCTGCAGAGCACGGGCGACGATGCCTCGCTGGCCCACGTGCATGCTGTGGTCAGCCGCATCACCGGTCACCTGGCCGACGAACATTCGGCAGCCGCATTGGCAGCCGAGCTTGGCATGAGCGAAAGCCGCTTCTCGCGCTTCTTCCGCCGCGCTACCGGCAATACTTTCACCGACTTCGTCAACCGCATCCGAGTGAACCGCGCCTGCCAGCTGCTGATGGATTCGGACCGGCTGGTGACGCATATCTGCTTCGAGGTGGGCTTCAACAATGTCGCCAACTTCAACCGCCGGTTCCTGGACATAAAGGGTATGACGCCCACCGAATTCCGCCGCCAGGCCGGTCAACGCTTCGGCGTGCTGCCCGAAGGGCGGAGGAGTTGAGCTGCATGAGGCTTCGCATCGGTCTCGACACCTCCTACACCAGGCCGCTGTTGGGCACGCTGCGGCAGAAGTCGCCGCCCCCAGCAAGGTCCCTGACGATCTCGCAGCCGTAGCCCATTTCGAGCGAACAGCATCCGCTGCAGTGGTGCGCCACCGCCGACAGGATGCAGTAGCTTGCCCCGCTGCGTCCGCCAGCCATGGCTGCGGGGTTCGCGCCGTCTTCCCCTGCGACCCGATGCACGGCAGGTACCTGCTAGGCGCCGCGACATCAATCATTCGCAAAGTGACGACAACAGTTGAGCCGCTCATGTGTCTTGCCCGTGCCTGCCGAAATTTGGGGCTGCGGTCTGAAGTCCGACACTCGGCATCGTTGCAATGTCAGTGGGTTGTGGCCTGAGCCTGTTGGTTGATGCCTTGCATGAGCTCTGCGAACACCTGAATGGGACTGCGCCAGTTCAGCGTTTGACGAGGCCGGTTGTTGAGCAGATCGGCGATGGCATCGAGCGCGATCTGATCGTGCACCGACAGGTCCGCGCCCTTGAGCAACATCTGCTGTACCAATGCACGAACTCTCGCGCCCAATCGCGCGCCGCGCCGAGATTGGCAAAGCCCGCAGCGGGGAACTCCGGCCGGTACTTCGCCGTGCGGAACAGGCTTTCGACCAAGGCGTTGTCGTCGCTCACGCGCGGCCGCGAGTACGAAGGCTTCGCCCCCAGCCACCACAGCATCGCCAGCACTGTGGTGGCCTTGAGCGTGGCGCCGTTGTCGCCATGCAGCACTGGCCTTTCGTCGCGAGGCATCGCGTGGATTTCCTCGGCCAGCGCAGTGCGCTGCACGAGCCGTGCAGCATGGTCCGAGTTGTCGTCTTCGTGCACCTGGAAGCCCACGATCTTGCGGCTGTAAACGTCCAGGATCAGGTACAGGAAGAACCATCGGCCAGCGACGTCCGTGGGCAAGAACGTCATGTCCCAGCACCACGGCTTGGGGTCGGTGTTGTGGTGAGCGACGTATTCATCGATCGCCGCCACCAGTTCGGGCACACTGGTGAACACACCCCGGCACAGCCGCTCGGTGGTCAGATCGCGGAAGAAGCGCTCCACCATGTTCAACCACCACGTCGAAGTTGGCGTGAAGTGCGTGTTGAATCGCGGGTGCTTGGCCAGCCAATCCTGTACCGCCGGTTGCTTATAGGTGGCGTAGTTGTCGGCAATCAGGTGCAGCGTCTTGTCCTTGGGCGTTTCGGGGTCGATCTTGCGCAGGAACTTCAGCCAGTCGGCATGGGTGCGTCGCTGCTGGCATTGGCCGATGACCTTGCCGTCCAACACATTGAGCGCGGCAAACAGCGTGGTTGTGCCGTTGCGCTTGTAGTCGTGCGTCATGGTGGCCGCGCGGCCCTTCTTGAGTGGCAGACCTGGCTGCGTGCGATCAAGTGCCTGCACCTGGCTCTTCTAATCGCAGCACAGCACCAAGGCGTGCTCCGGCGGCGACATGTAGAGGCCCACGATGTCTTCGAGCTTCTCG
>NZ_VIDT01000455.1 GCF_006519715.1 Ideonella azotifigens | reverse complement strand
CGGCAGCGCCGACCCGGATGTGGCCGGCTACGGCGCCGGCCATGCCAACCCCAGCGGCGCGCTGGACCCGGGCCTGGTCTACCAGGCCTTCCAGGGCGACTACGTGCGCTTCCTGTGCAACGCCGGCTGGTACGACGCCAGCAGCGCCGATTGCGCCGACGTGAAGGTCAACGGCATCCCCGACCCCAACCTGCCGGCCCTCGCCGGCTCGGTGGCAGGCGTGCGCACCATGCACCGCAAGGTGCGCAACGTGGGCAACAGCACCGCGACCTATGCGGCCACCGCCGCGGTGCCCGGCTTCGACGTGCTCGTCTCGCCCAGCAGCCTGACGCTGGCCAAGGGCGAGGTCGGCGAGTTCACGGTCAAGTTCACCCGCACTTCCGCCACCTTCGGCTCCTTGGCCACCGGCGCGCTGAGCTGGAGCGATGGCGTGCACCTGGTGCGCAGCCCGATCCAGCTCAAGGCGGTCGAGTTCCAGGCGCCCACGCTGCTGCAGAGCCCGAACCTGAGCGATGCGGTCGAGGCCGACGTGGTCTACGGCTTCAGCGGCAAGACCAGCACCCGAGTGGCCGGCCTGAAGCCAGCGGCGCAGGTCACCGGCCACGTACCCGAAGGCACCTACACCTGCAACCCGGTGGTCATTCCGGCCAACACCCTGCATGCCCGGGCCTCGCTGAACCCGGTGGACACCACAGGCAAGGGCGTGGACAGCCTGTACCTGGCCTACCTGGACGAAAACGGCTGGTTCAACACCGGCGTGGAGCACACCGAAGGCAGCGACTTGGTCACCGAGATGCACCTGCCGGCTGCGGGCAACTACAACCTCTGCGTGTTCGCCTTCACCACGGCGCTGGGCTACACCGACTACACCGCCTACCAGTGGCTGCTCGGCACCTCCGACATCGGCGGCAGCCTGCAGGTGGCGAACCTGCCCACCAGCAAGGCCAAGGCCGGCAAGGTCTACCCGGCCAGCTTCAACTGGAGCGGCCTGAACGCCAGCAAGCGCTACCTCGGCGCTGTCGACTACCTGCGGCAAGACGGCAGCCTGCTCGGCACGACCATGGTGCGGGTGGAAGCCGGCGCGGCCTCGGTGCAGCGCCGCAGTGCGCCGCAACTGCTGCAGCGCCCCGGCAACGCCTCGCAGGCCAAGGCGGCCATTGACACCTCCAGCGCGGCAAGGGCGAAGCGGCTGCAACAGCAAGCCCAGAAGGCTCGCTGATCAAGCCCGGCGGGTGCTGCCTCGGCGGGCCCGCCCCCTCACCAGATTCAACGCATCCCACGGAGTCCCCATGACCCCCATCCTCCAACGACTGTGCGCAGCCATGCTGCTGGCCGGCCTGTCCGCCGCCAGCCTTGGCGCCACGCCCGAGAAGACCCCGAAGAAGGCGGCGCCGGCCGCGCGAACCTACATCGTTCAGCTGCGCGACGCGCCAGTGGCCAGCTACACCGGCAACGTCGCCGGCCTTCAGGCCACACAGGTCGGCGAAGGCCAGTACCTGGACGTACGCACCACCGCCGTGCAGGCCTACCGGGCCCACCTGGCACGTGAGCAGGACAAGCTGCTGGCCTTGCTGGGTTCGCGCGTGAAACCCAGCCAGCGCTACAGCATCAGCTTCAACGGCTTTGCCGCACGACTCACCCTCGCCCAGGTGCAGCGCCTGAAGGCCAGCGGCAAGGTGCGCCAGGTCACGCTGGACAGCGTGCGCGTGGCCGACACCGTCTCCACCCCGGCCTTCCTCGGCCTGGACGGCGCGGCGGGCTTCTGGTCCCACCAGCGCAAGGGCGTGCAGCTGCAGGGCGAAGACATCGTCATCGCCACCATCGACTCCGGTGTGCAGCCCGAGAACCCGGCCTTCTACGACCATGTGGATGCCAACGGCGTGCCCGTCGCAACCGGTGGCACCTTGGCCTATGGCGCGCCGCCGGCGCACTGGCTGGGCGGCTGCACCGTGGCCCCGGCCTTCCCGGCCTCGGCCTGCAACCACAAGCTGGTCGGCGCCCGCGTCTTCAACACCGGCTGGCTGGCCAGCGGCAACCTGCCCTGGTTCGGCACCTATTCCGACTCGCCGCGCGACGAGAACGGCCACGGCTCGCACACGCTGTCCACCGCCGGCGGCAATGCACTGGCACCCGCTTACGACAACGCCGGCCTGTTCCTGGGCAGCACCAGCGGCGTGGCCCCGCGGGCACGCCTGGCTTCGTACAAGGCGCTGTTCACCACCTCCACCTCCGCGGGCCTGCAAGCCGTGGGCATGACCAGCGACATCGTGGCCGCGATCGAGGCGGCCGTCGCAGACGGTGCGGACGTCATCAACTTCTCCGTCAGCGGCAACCCCGGCGACATGCTGGACCCGGTGGAGCTGGCCTTCCTCGAAGCCTCCAGCGCCAACGTCTTCGTGGCCGCGGCGGCAGGCAATTCGGGCATGCCAGGCACCATTGGCCACCCCGCGCCTTGGCTGACCACAGTGGGCGCGTCCACCCACGACCGCAACCCGTATGCGCAGCTCACGCTGGGCAATGGCGCGGCCTACAGCGGCGCCTCGTTCAATGCCGCAGCGCTGCCAGCCGCACCGCTGCGGCTGGCCCAGGACATGGCCGCGGCCGGCGTCTCGTCCGACCAGGCCAACTGGTGCGCGCCCAACAGCCTGGACCCGAGTAAAGCCGCCGGCAAGCTTGTCGTCTGCGACCGCGGCGGCATCATCACGCGGCTGGACAAGAGCGCCGAGGTCAAGCGCGCTGGCGGCATCGGCATGGTGCTGCTGAATGCCGATGACGAAGAGCTGGATGCCGACTGGCACACCGTGCCCACGGTGCACCTTGCCGTCGCCGACCGCGACGCAGTGCGCGCCTATGCGGCCAACAGTGGCGCGACCGGCGGCATTGGCGCGCGCTATCAGGTGCCGGGCGTGGTCGCGCCGGTGATGGCGTATTTCTCGTCGCTGGGGCCGAACGCTGCGTCCACCAACCTCATGAAGCCGGACCTCACGGCACCCGGCGTGAGCATCATCGCGTCGGTCGCCTACACGCAGAAGACGCAGGCTGAGAACTACGCGATCCGAGACGGCAGCATGGTGCCGCCACCCGTGGCTGCGGCCTATGACGGCACCTCCATGGCCACGCCGCACGTGGCCGGCATGGCTGCGCTGCTGCGCCAGGCGCGCCCGAGCTGGTCGCCCTCGGCCATCAAGTCTGCGCTGATGACCACCACCACCGGCGTGAAGCTGGCCGATGGCAGCCCGGACACCAGCGTGGCAGGCTTCGGTGCCGGCCATGCCAACCCGAATGGCGCGGTCGATCCCGGCCTGGTCTACCCCGCCTTCCATGGCGACTACATGCGCTTCCTGTGCTCGGAAGGCTGGTACGACAGCACCGGCGCCGAGTGCAGCGGCCTGAACGTCACCAGCCTGCCAGACCCGAACCTGCCGTCCATCGCCGCGACCTTCGCCGGTTCGCGCACGGTGCACCGCAAGGTGCGCAACGTGGGCGGTGCGAGTGCCACCTACACGGCCTCGGCAGTGCTGCCTGGGTTCGACGTGATCGTCTCGCCAAGCAGCCTGAGCCTGGGCAAGGGCGAAATCGGCGAATTCACGGTCAAGATCAGCCGCAGCACGGCGCCATTCAACACGCCGGTGGCCGGCACGCTGACCTGGACCGACGGTGTTCACATCGTGCGCAGCCCCATCCAGGTGACGGCGCAGGAACTGCTGGCACCCGCCATCCTGCTGAGCCCGGAGACCTCCGGCGCCCTGGCCTTCGACGTGGTCTACGGCTTTGGCGGCGCAACCTCCACCGCCACGCTGGGCCTGACCGCCAGCGACACGATCCAGGGCCACACAGCCTATGGCGACCTGGACTGCACCGTGAGCGAGTTCACCGTGCCAGCCAACACCAGCTACGTGCGGACCTCGTACGCCGCGGCCGACATCAACCTCGACACCAGCCTGTTCTACACCTGGTACACCGACGCCAGCGGCGGCTTCTACGGCTTCACGCACTTCGAAGGCAACGACCTGGTGCTGGACATGCAGAACCCCGCACCCGGCACCTACCAGCTCTGCATGTGGCCGCTGGCCAGCGGCAGCGGCTATGCCGACTACACCGCCTACCGCTCGGTGCTGAACCCCGCGAACCCGGCGCTGGGCGACTTCAAGGTCAGCGGCCTGCCGAGCGACAAGGCCAAGGTGGGCAAGGCCTACACCGCGACCGCCAGCTGGAGCGGCCTGTCTGCGAGCCAGCACTATTTCGGTCAGGTGCAGTACCAACGCGCAGATGGCAGCCCGGCAGGCTCGACCTACATCCGCGTGGAGCCGGGCGTCACGGCCGTCAAGCCGGCCACGCTGAGGAGCCTGCCGGTGGCTGTGCGCTCACCCGCACAGTTGAAGGCGCAGCAAAAGCGCGCTGCTGCGGAGGCCAAGCAGCGGCAGAAGGCTGCCGCCAACCGCGCGCGCTGAAGAGACAGCAGGGAGGCGCAGAGCGCCTGCCCTTGCGGAACAGGACTCTGCCCCACAATGAGGGCGACCATGAGCCTGCAAGCCTCCCTGCTGAACCTGGTGCTGCGCTTCACCTTCA
>NZ_VIDT01000454.1 GCF_006519715.1 Ideonella azotifigens | reverse complement strand
CAGGCCGCCGTTCAGGGCGCCAGGACCGGCGCGCCGCTGCGGCTCAGCGTGGGCGTGCCTGCGCTCAGGTGCTTGCTGCCACTGGTAACCTGCCAGGTCGTCGACAGGCTTTCCACCGTGCTGGGTGCCGTGATGGTGTCCACGTTCCAGAACTCGCAGACCACGCGGCTCGCATCGATGTCCAGCAGCATGTAGCCGCGCCGGTTCAGGTCGATGTGCTTGAAGTGCGGGTTCTGCGACTTCAGGTAGCCGGCGATCTGGTTGCTCGGATCGTCAATGCCCGGCGAGGTCACCGAGGTGCCGACGAATTCGACCGCTGCCGAGCCGGCGCCGGTGCTGGCGTTGTAGCCGCCGCTGCTCACGTCGCTGTTGTTCGGGTCCTGGCTCAGGTCGGCCGCCCAGGCGCTGTGGATGTCGCCGGTCAGCACCACCACGTTGCCCACCGCGGCGTGTTGCGTCGTGCCCTTGAGCACCTTGTAGATGCGGTCGCGCTGGGGCTGGTAGCCGTCCCACTGGTCCGGGTTCAGGAAGGCGCCGCCGCCGGCGGAGTTCGGCGCGCCCTGCGCCTTCAGCTGGGCGAACATCACGCCCTGGCCCAGCAGGCGCCAACTGGTGGTGGACTTGCGCAGGCCCTTGGTCAGCCACTGTTCTTCGGTGTCGCCCAGCAGCGTGCGGCTCGGGTCGAGAAAGTCGCCGGTCTGCGTGAAGCCCAGGCCCAGCGGGGTGGGCACGGTGGCGGGCAGTTGTTCGCTGCGGGCGTTGACGCGCTCTTCCAGCATGTACAGGTCGACCAGGTTGCCGAAGCGCACATTGCGGTTGTTGCGGCGCGGGTTGTCCTTGTCGACCATGCGCACCGGCATCCACTCGTAGTAGGCCTGCAGCGCGGCGGCCACGCGGTCGGACCAGCTGCCTTCGCCGGCGTTCTGGTTCTCGGCGCCGTCCTTCCACGCGTTGTTCGCGGTTTCGTGGTCGTCCCAGATGGCGATCATCGGGTGCTGGCGGTGCATGGCCTGCGCATCGGCGTCGGTCTTGTACTGGGCGTGGCGCATGCGGTAGTCGGCCAGGCTCAGGATCTCGGTCGAGGGCTGCAGCTTGCGCAGGTTGCCGTACTGGCCGTCGCCGTATTCGTAGAGGTAGTCGCCCAGGTGCAGCACCGCGTCCAGGTCGGCACGCTCGGCAATGCGGCCGTAGGCATTGAAGTAGCCGTAGGCGTAGTTCGAGCAGCTCACCACCGCCAGGCGCAGCTGGTCCACGTTGCCGGCGGGCAGCGTGCGGGTGCGGCCGATGGGCGAAAGCTTGTCCAGGTGGCTGAACTGGTAGTAGTAGGTGGTGCCGGGCTGCAGGCCCGTCACGTCGACCTTGACGGTGAAGTCACGGCTTGGCGTGGTCATCACCTGGCCGGTGGTGACCACGTCGCTCAGGGCCGGGTCGCGGGCGACCACGTAGCTGGCGTAGACCTTGTCCTTGGGCTGCGTGGGCGTCACGCGGGTCCAGAGGATGACGCGGTCGGTCAGTGGGTCGCCGCTGGCCACGCCGTGCTGGAAGGCGCCTTTGTAGCTGCCGGCCTGGGCGTCCAGCGACAGCGCGGGCAGGGCCGCGATGGCCACGGCAGCGGAACTGGAGCGCTTGAAAAAGTCGCGGCGGCTGGTGCCTTGCGGCGCGGGCTTGACGGAGCTGGGGCGTCCCATGATGACTTCCTTGAGGTGGCCGGCGACGGCCGGCTCGAACTGAGCGCCTCACGGTAGTTCTGGGTTTTGACAGCGTGTTGACACGGCCCGCCGTGCGGATCACCGTGGTTTTTCAGCCTGTTTTCCAGCTCAGGTCCTGGCGCCGCCCGAGGCACCATCTCGGTCAACCATGGCTGATTCCGCCCAAGACCGCAACTTACCGGCTTCTTCCAAGAAGAAGAGCAAGGCCCGCGAAGAAGGCCAGGTCCCCCGATCGCGGGACCTGGGTCATTTCACCGCGCTGGCCGCAGGCGGCGCCGGGCTGGCCGCGATCGCCGTGCCGCTGTCGGGCTGGCTGCAGCAGATGCTGGCGAGCGCGCTGCGCTTTGACCGCAGCACCGTGGCAGATCCCGGCCAGATGAGCGCGCAGCTTGCCGCCATGATGATGAAGGCCTTGCTGGTCATCGTGCCCATGGGCCTGGTGATGGCCGGCGTCGGCATCCTCACGGCTGTGCTGTCCGGCGGCTGGAACATGAGCTTCAAGGTGCTGGAGCCCAGCTTCGGCAAGCTCAACCCCATCTCCGGGCTGGGCCGCATGTTTGCCAAGCAGCACCTGATCGACGTCGGCAAGATGCTGGTGATGGCCTTGCTGCTCGGCAGCGTCGGCTACTACTACCTGAAGGCCCAGTTCATGGGCATGGTCAGCCTGATGGCCGTGCCGCTGCCCAGCGCCGTAGGCCAGCTCGCCAGCACCATTGCCGGCGGCTTCGGGCTGCTGCTGCTGGTGCTGGGCGTGTGGGCCCTGATCGACGTGCCCTTGCAGCACCACCTGTGGCTGGAGAAGCTCAAGATGAGCCGCGAGGAAGTCAAGCAGGAACACAAGGACGCGGAAGGCAACGTCGAGATCAAGGCCAAGATCCGGGCGCGCATGCGCGAGATGGTCAAGAAACGCATGTTGGCCGCCGTGCCAACGGCCGACCTGATCGTCATGAACCCGACCCACTACGCCGTCGCGCTGAAGTACGACGAATCCCAGATGGGCGCACCCCGCGTGGTCGCCAAGGGCGCAGACCTGCTGGCCCTGAAGATCCGCGACATCGCCCGCGAATCCAAGGTCCCAGTGCTGCAAGCCCCGCCGCTGGCGCGAGCGCTGTACGCCCACTGTGAGCTGGACCACGAGGTGCCCGCCGCGCTGTTCGCCGCCGTCGCCCAGGTGCTGGCCTGGGTCTACCAGCTGCGCGGCAAGCCCGGCTACATCGCCCCGCCGGAAGTGCATGTGCCGCCGGAACTGGATCCGCACAATGCGCCGGACAACAAGATGCCCTAGTCCATGTGCCTGATGTCTGGCGGCATGCTCACCCAGCTGTGCATGCGCTCCTCGTAGACCGAGAACGTCGGGCCAGGGAACTTCGGGTCGGCGAACGCACCGACCGGAATGATGACGAAGCCTTCCATGCCTTCGACGGTGTAGAACACCGTGGCGCCGCACTCCGGGCAGAACCTGAACGTCGCACGTGAGCCCTCGTCGCCCACCCGCACGTATTCCTTGCTGGCACCCGTCACCGTGACGGCACTGGCGTCAAAACGCGCCTGCGCCGCGAAGACACTGCCGGTTCGCCGCTGGCAGGCCAGGCAATGGCAAACCGAAACGCCGATGGGGTCTGACGTGACCTCGGCTTGAAGTTGGCCACAGCTGCAGGATGCGGTTCGGAGGGTCATGGTCTGGTGTTACTCATCAACGGAACCGGCGAAATGCGAAGGCTGTGGCCAAAGCGGTAAACATCAGCGCGCCGATGGGCGGACCATAGGCAGGCCTGAAGAAAGCCACAAAAAAATTCAGATCGGGTGCGACGCCCCCATCGTTGGAGCGGCGGCTGAATTCTTGGTAGAGCCCCATTGTTCCCGCCAGTTGCCACAACAGCAGGGCGCCCGCGAGGCACGTCATCGCCAGAAGAAGCCAGCGAGACCAAGCGCGTTCTTGGAACAGGCCAATGCCTGCCGTCAGCGCAAGGCTTCCAATGGCGATGTAGAGGCCTGCGGCGGACAGCGCGCCAACTGACAACTCACCAACGCTCGCCGTGAACAACAGTATGAGAACGCCGCAGAGGAGAAGCGGCATGCCGATGGCGCAGCATACAACCGCAATCGCAATGACCGCGATTCGCGATAGCTTCATACCTGCCTTAACGCCTCAACGACGACCGCCCAGCGGTTGTGTACGCATCAAGCCTCCGGCTTGTGGCAAACCGCTTCGATGTTGTGCCCGTCTGGATCGATCACAAAGGCCGCGTAGTAGTTCGCGTGGTATTTCGGGCGCAGGCCGGGCGGGCCGTTGTCCTTGCCGCCGGCTTCCAGCGCTGCGCGGTAGAAGGCGTCCACCTGCTGGCGACTCTCCGCCACGAACGCAAGGTGAAGATGCGCCGGCTTCTCGTCGGTCTGGAACAGGCACAGCGAAATCTCGCCGTCCGGGTGGCAAAGCTCGATGCCGTAGGCAGGCTCAGCCTCTGAACCCGCTACCACGCCCAATGGTGCGAGTGCCTTGAGGTAGAACAGCTTGCTCGCCGCGTAGTCGCTGGCGCCGAATTTGACGTGGTCGAACATGGGCCTCCGGAAGTGTGGCGCTGGGAATTCTCCGGTCGATTCTTGCACCACGCCACTCCGGCCGGCCACATGGCGGGCAGGCCGCATTGGCAAGCTGGCCTGGATGATGGCGCGGCCATTCGGTCCACGCCGAGTCCGAGGTTCAGGCGGGGCTGAACGTGTCCAGCTGGGCGCGCATCGCCGCGAGCTCGGCCGCGTGGTGGTCGCGCGCGGTGACCGCGCCCACCAGTTCCATCTCTGCCGCCAGCCGCGCATCCGACTCGGCCGCGGTGTTCGCCACCTGACGTTCCAGCTGCGCCCGCAGGTCGGCCAGCTG
>NZ_VIDT01000453.1 GCF_006519715.1 Ideonella azotifigens | reverse complement strand
CCCGCAGCGCCTTCAACGCCGGGAAGAAATGCTGGTAACCGAAGGCCAGCAGCGGGCCGCTGGCGACCAGTGTGTGGTCCGCACCCGGTGCACCGGCAAGACCGAAGTGGCGGCGCCACAGGCCCTGGTCGCCACTGCTGCCTGAGAGCAGCGCGCTGAGGACTTCGGCGGCGTGGTCGTCGGGGTTGCGCTCGTCGTCGAACAGCAGGCCAGGGTCCGACAGCACGACCACGCGGTTGCCCTTGGCGGCCAGCGCCAGCGTGCGCCGCGGCGAAAGCGTCAGCGCGTAGACGGTGAGCTTGTCGCGCCCGAAGCGGGCCAGCGGCACCTCGGCCAACACGCTGAGCTGCTTGTCGTCCAGCGCCAGCGTGGCCAGGCCCTGCACTGCCTTGGCCAGCGTGTCGCGGGTCATCGCCAGCGCCCAGTGGCGCGCGGCGCCGCGGTCGTCGGCCCACAGCGCGACCTCGGCCGGCTGGTCGAGTGCGAGCGTCAGCAGCTCGTCGCTGAGCTTGGTGTCGTGCTCGTAGGCAATGCGGCGGATGGCCCCGGCCAGGCCCAGCTTGTCCTCGTGGGCCTCGTAGTAGAAGGTGAAGTCTTCGGTGAGCAGCTCGCGCAGCACCGGCGCCTTCACCAGGTCCTGCGAGAGCTTCACCAGCGAAGGCGTGGCCACATAAGCGGCTGGCCGCTGCAGGTCCACGCCCAGCGCATTGATGCGCCCGGCAAAGTGGCTGCGCCCCAGCCAGACCGCGGCAGCCGCCACGCCCAGCAGCACCACCGCACCCACGGCGATCAGTTTTTTCTTGTGTTGCGCGAGCGTCACCTGCCCCTGCCCTCTTGTCATCTCGAACGGGCTGAGACTCTAACTTGCGGCTGCGACGGCGATGCCGCGAATCGCTCCCCATTCAGGGGGTTGCGGGCGTAACAAGGCGTCAACGCATCCGCGCCGATCAGGCAGGAGGTGCGCCTTCCGCCTGCAGCAGCAGGGCACGAACGGCCCGGTATTCCTCCAGCCGCGCGTGGTCCTTCTCGGTGGGATTGGGAATGCGGCTCAGGTCCATGTTCTCGGCGTTGTCCGCCAACTTGACGCTGCGGGCGATGGTGTCGACCGCAGCCCTCGCGGCGGCAGCCATCCGGGTTTCGCCGGGCCGCTTGGTCAGGGCCTCGACGGCCGCGACCACCTCGGGCGCGAAGCCTTCCGCCGCGAGCCGCGCCAGTGTCACGTCGGTGTCTTCCACCACGTCGTGCAGCACCGCGGCCATGCGCGCATGCTCGCCGCTGACCCGCAACATCACACGCAGCGGATGCAGGATGTAGGGCTGGCCGGCCTTGTCGACCTGTCCGGCATGGGCGGCCGCGGCGATTTCGATGGCGCGTTCGAGTGTCGACATGGTGAGGCTCGCTTGGGTGATGACAACCGCATCAATCGGTCTTGCTGGAAATGTAGCGCCAGCCCAAGCTCGCGGGGTGCGGCTGCCGTGGTGGCGCTACTTCTTCGCGTACGTGATCTTCTTGGCACCACCCTCGCAACTGCCGACCACCTTCGCACCGCCCACCTTGTCGCTGTCCACGACTTCGAGCACTGCGTTCGTCACGCCCTTGGCTTCGAGCTTGGCGGCGATCTCGGACTTGAGTTCTTCGCATGGCTTGGCCGCGCTTGCTTGCGCGGACACCAGGATGGCGAGCAGGAGGACGACGGCGTGTTTCATGGATGGGCCTTCAGGTCGGGGTGTTGGGGAAACCGCAGGTCTGGCAGGCCGTGGGTCAAACCGGCCCTTCTCCAAACCTGAACCACGGGGGCGAACGCTACAGGAAAAGCACGGCGAATCGCTGAACCGAAAAACGTCAAGATTCACGGGCCAAGCGGCTTCGGGCGATGCTGCGTGCACGGAACGCGAGGCGCAGCCGTTCATTCAACGCCGAGCGCGCCATCGTCGTCCGGCGCGTCCACAGGAGAAATTTTGTCCGCCCCTCTTGCCCATCTCACGCGCCGAAGCCTCATGGCCGCGGCCGCATTCGCGCCGTTTCTGGGAGCCGCGCGTGCTGCTGCGCCGAACGAAGCGCAACTGACCTTGTGGCCAGGTAACCCGCCCGGCGGAGGCGGCCCCGGCGGCGAGGCGATCACCGACAAGAAGGGCGCGGTGAGCAACATCGGCCGCCCCTCGCTGACGCGGATCGCCCCGCTGCAACCCAATGGCGCAGCCGTGTTGATCGCGGCTGGCGGCGGCTACAAGCGCATCGAGATGGCGATGGAGGCCGATCCGGCCGCTGCCTGGCTGGCGGCGCGCGGCATCACGGCCTTTGTCCTGAGCTACCGGCTGCCAGGCGAAGGCTGGGCCGCCGGCACTGCCTGCGCGCTGCAGGATGCGCAACGGGCCATCCGCCTCATCCGTGCGAATGCGCGAAGCTTTGGTGTCCATCCTCAAAAAGTGGGTGTGCTCGGATTCTCAGCGGGCGGCCATTTGCTGGGCCTGGCATCGGCCTGGTCCGACTTCGCGTCCTACACCGCGATCGACAGCGTCGACGAGCAGTCCGCCAAGCCCGATGCCTGCGCCCTCATCTACCCCGTCATCACGCTGGAGGCGCCCTACGACAAGACCTCGACCCGCAAGGTGCTTGTCGGCAAGGACCCATCCCAGGCGCAAGCACGCGAGTGGTCCGTGCAGACGCATGTGCGTGCGCGCTGCCCCGACATGTTCCTCGCGCAGGCCGAGGACGACCCGATCTCCGATCCTCACAACACGCTGATCATGGCCCAGGCCTGCCGCGATGCCGGTGTACCCGTCGAGATGCACCGCTTCACCAATGGCAAACACGGCTTCGGCATGGGCCGGCCAGGCACGGAGACCACACAGTGGCCCGAGCAGTACGCAGCCTGGTTGCGCGCCCGCAAGTTTCTGGGGTGACCCGCCACCCGCGACCGTTGGCTAGATTCGGTAGAAATAGGGAATGGCCGACACCGCAACGCCCGCCACGACCAGCAGCGCGGCATTCGGAATGAAATACGGCATCACGATCAGCACCAGGCCGCAGAGCAAGGGCACCACGGCCTGCTGCTTTCTCCCGTAAAGGAAATAGCCGGAGCCGATGGCGCCAAACAGCACGCTGAGCAACAACGCTGACGTGCTCATGCGCGCCACTGCCCGGCCAAACATGCCAACAATGCCGACCTCTGTTCCGGCGTGTCCACTGCCAGGCGCGTGAAGCCCTTGGCGGGCGGCAATTTCACGTCGGCAAACAACCCGGCCGGGTCTTCATGGAAGTGCAGCCAGGCCTCGCCGCGGCGGTAGAAGATGCCGGGCTTGCGTTCCGTGAGGCCGGGCAAGGCGCGAATGTCGGACAGCAGCGGCGCGATCAAAGTCAGCGTTTCGGGGCCGGCATGTTTCATGAGGCTGGCCCGGGCGGCAAGGCAGGCAAGCGCACCTCGAACCGACTTCCCTGCGCATCACTGCTCGCCTGCAACGTCCCACCCATCGCCTGCACCAGGCTGAGCGACAGCGAGAGTCCCAACCCGGCCCCGGGCACCGGCCCGTGCTCGCGGCCAAGCCTGTTGAACGGCTGGAAGAGTTGGCGCATGCGGTCCGGGGCGATGCCGAGGCCTGTGTCCTGCACGGCGATGACCCAGGCGTTCGCGTCGGATACCAGTTCGGCCGACAGCGTGACGCTGCCGGCGGGCCGGTTGTACTGGATGGCGTTGGCGAGCAGGTTGATCAGGACCTGGGTCAGGCGGGTGCGGTCGGCCTGAACGGTGGCGTCTTCGGGCGGCGGTGCCAGGTGCAGCGTGATGCCGGCGGCCTGGGCTTGCGCCTGGACCAGCGCCAGCGCGTCGGCCAGCAGCGGGGCCAGCGCCAGCGGTGCGGGCTGCATGGACATGCGGCCGGATTCGATCAGAGAGACGTCCAGCAGGTCGCCGATCATCGCCAGCAGGTGTTCACCAGCCTGGCGGATCTGGCCGATCTGGCGGCGCTGGCCTTCGGAGAGCGGCGGCTGGCGGCCCATTTCCAGCAACTGCGCAAAGCCGAGCACGGCGTTCAGCGGCGTGCGCAGCTCGTGGCTCATGTGCGAGAGCAACCGGGTCTTGGCGGCGCTGGCGGCTTCGGCGGCGAGCTGGTCGCGCCGGGCCTGCTCCAGCGCTTTTTCGACGCTGGCGTCAGCTTGCGTGCCGTACATGCGCAGCGGCTGGCCGTTGGCGTCGCGCTCGACGATGCGGCCACGCTCTTCCAGCCAGCGCCACTGGCCATCGGCCGCCTTGGCGCGGTAGACGGTGCGGTAGAGCGGGCTGTCGCCGCGTAAATGGGCCTGGTAGGCGGCCTCGGCCTGGGCGATGTCGTCAGGGTGGATCAGCGCGGTCCAGTCGGCCTGGGTGTTGCCGATCTGGTGCGGGGCGTAGCCCAGCATCAGCGCGCCTTCGTCGATGTCGCCCAGCACGTCGCTGCGAATGTCCCACTCCCAGACGAAGGCGCCGGCTTCGCGCAGCGCGCTGCGGGTCAGCGTGAGCGAGGCCGGCGCGGCCAGGTTTTGCTGTTCCAGCCAGGTGGCCAACAGGGCGGCGGCAGCATCGATCAGCGGAGCGACGGTGCCGGGCTCGACCGGCACGCCATCCGGT
>NZ_VIDT01000452.1 GCF_006519715.1 Ideonella azotifigens | reverse complement strand
TCAAAGGCGCGCGGCCCAGGAAGCGTGGCGCTGTCACCCGCACCAGCCCGCTGGTCGTCTCGTTGACCTGACCCGGCTGGCCGCGCACCGGGAACAAGGCCTCCACGCCGGCCAATGCGCTGCGTGCGCGTTCCACCAGCTGGGCACCAAAGGCCGTCAGCCGCACGCCGCGTGTGCTGCGGTGGAACAGCGGTTCGCCCAGTGTGTCCTCCAGCTCGCGCACCACGCGCGTCACCACCTGCGGCGAGACGGCCAGCTGCTGCGCGGCGTCGCGAAAGTTGCGCGCCTGCGCGGCGCAGCAAAACACCCGGAGGGCTTCAAGCGGATTGTTCACGGTTGCGGTTGGGTGTTCCTGATGGCGGAATTCTGAACTCGCCAGGGTTCCATATACAAGCATTCGAGCGAATCAGACACTGGCTTCACTGAGTCTTTCCAACCCCCTTCTTTCAGGAGCCCACCATGTCTCAATCCCAAGATTCCATCCGCGGCCAGGTCGTTGTCATCACCGGTGCCAGCAGCGGCTTGGGCGAAGCCACAGCCCGCTTGCTGGCAACCCGCGGTGCACGCCTCGTGCTGGCGGCCCGCCGTGTCGACCGCCTACAGGCGCTGGCCGCCGAGCTGCGCGACGCTGGCGCCGAAGTCGTGGTGCAAGCCACCGATGTGACCCACCGTGCCGACCTCGACGCGCTGGCTGCCGCCGCTCTGAAGGCCTTCGGCCGCATCGACGTGCTGGTCAACAACGCCGGCGTGATGCTGCTGGCCGGGCTGGACAAGCTCAAGGTCGACGAGTGGGACCGCATGATCGACGTCAACATCAAGGGCCTGCTCTACGGCGTGGCCGCGGTGCTGCCGACGATGAAGGCGCAAGGCAGCGGCCACATCGTCAACATCGCTTCGGTGGCCGGCCTCAAGGTCTTCAGCCCCATCGGTGCGGTCTACAGCGCGACCAAGTTCGCGGTGCGTGCGATCTCCGAAGGCCTGCGCGCCGAAGCCCCGGCCGGCGTGCGCACGACCATCGTGTCGCCTGGCGCGGTGGCCTCGGAACTGAAGCTGGGCACCAGCGACGCAGAAGCCTCTGCCGGCGTGAACGCCTTCTACGAAGCCAACCAGATCCCCGCCAGCTCGGTGGCCCGTGCGATTGCCTACGCCATCGAACAGCCGGCCGACGTGGACATCAACGAGATCGTGCTGCGCCCGACGGTGCAGGAATTCTGAGGGCTGTTCCCAGCAGCTTGGCCATGAAAAAAGCCCGCTGATGCGGGCTTCAGGCGAGCGAAGGGCGCGTGGCCCTCGGGCTCAGAACGCGTAGCGCAGGCCGACCGAGAAGTTGCGCAGGTCGGCTTGGGCGTCCGCGTATTCGGCGCGGCTGAAGTCCACGTTCAACTCGACGTGCAGCGCCGGGCTCAGCGCGTAGCCCAGGCCCAGGCCGGCGTAGGCGGCGGTGTTGGTCTCGTCGTCGGATGCGCGGTTGACGCCGTCGGTCGCGCTGACCTTGGTCTTCATGCTGATCACGCCCAGGCGTGCGGTGGCATCCCAGTCGCGCGCAAACGGCGCGCGGAAGGCCACGCCCAGCAGGAAGCCGCCGGCTTCGATCTTGGCGCGCACGCCGTCGACGGTGGCCTTGGCTTCACCAAACGACATGTAGCCCACTTCGCCAGCCAAGCCGCCACCGAGCTCATAGCCCAGCATCACGCGGGCGCCAGTGCCGGAGTTGTCGCACGACTCGGTGCCGGCGCAATCGGCATCGAAGTGGCTGGCGCCGACTGCGCCGTTGACATAGAGGCGGCTGTTCGGCGCTTGTTGAGCCATCGCGGCGGAGCTCAGCAGCGTGGCGGCGGCCAAGGCAACCATGCGGGCCATCGAAATCTTCTTCATCACAAATCCTGTCCACAGGCGAAAAAGCCACCCCCCGGTGGCCAATGGATCGGATTTTCGATGAATTCCCGCGTCTGGGCAGTGAGCGGGCGACTCGGCAAGGGCAATTGCGGCTTGCACGCCACGGCGGATTAACCAGACGTAACAAGCGCTGCCAACTCAAGCCGCCCGCTTGAACGTCGCCAGGAACACGCCGGCTGCGACGAACAGGCTGCCGAAGCTGCGGTTCATCCAGCGGATCTGGCGGGGTTCGCGAAGCAGGCCCAGCACCTTGCTGGCCAGGGCCACGTAGCCGGTCATCACGCAGAACTCGACCACACTGAAGGTCGCGCCGATGTGCAGGTACTGCAGCGGCAGCGGCCGGCTCATGTCGATGAACTGCGGCAGCACGGCCAGCAGGAAGACCGTGCCCTTGGGGTTCATCGCGTTCACCATCCAGCCGCGCAGGAAGATGCTCTTGCGGCTCACGGCCTGGGCGGCGTCGGCACTGGTCGCGTCCTTGGCGGTGATCGGGCTGGCCGGCGAGCGCCATTGCTGCACACCCAGGTACACAAGGTAGGCCGCGCCCACCCACTTGACGACCGCAAATGCCGTCTCGGAGGTGGCCAGCAGCGCGCCCAGGCCCACGCCAACGACCAGCAATTGCGTGATCACACCCAGCCCCAGACCGAAGGCCACGACCTGGCCGCGGCGAAAGCCATGGTTCAGGCCAGCGCCCATTGCGGCGATTGCGCCGGGGCCAGGCGACAGGCTGATGGCCACGGTGGCGAAGAAGAACGGGAGCCAGGTCGAGAAGTCCATGGGGCGTGACGTTGCGAAGCGGGGAGCCGAGTTTAGGGCGCTGCCAGAATGCCCCTCATGTCCAAGGCCAAGACGATCTACACCTGTACCGAATGCGGCGGCACCAGCCCCAAGTGGCTGGGCCAGTGCCCGCACTGCAAGGCCTGGAACACGCTGGAGGAAGGCGTGGCCGAGCCGGCGGCCGGTACCGCCAAGAATCGCTTCCAGTCGCTGGCCAAGTCGCAGCCCGTGGCCACGCTGAGCGAGATCGAGGCCGGCGATGTGGCGCGCACGCCTACCGGGCTGGACGAACTGGACCGGGTGCTGGGCGGCGGCATCGTCGAAGGCGGCGTGGTGCTGATCGGCGGCGACCCCGGCATCGGCAAGAGCACGCTGCTGCTGCAGGCGGTGGACGCACTGGCTTCGCGCATGAAGGTGCTGTATGTGACCGGCGAGGAGTCCACCGCACAGGTCGCGCTGCGGGCGCGCCGGCTGGACCTTTCGGGCGCTGCGGTGCGCGTGCTGGCCGAGATCAGCCTGGAGAAGATCCTCGCCACCATCGAGGCCGAGCGGCCGGCCTTCTGCGTGATCGACTCGATCCAGACCATGTACTCCGAGCAACTGAGCAGCGCGCCGGGTTCGGTCTCGCAGGTGCGCGAGTGCGCCGCGCACCTCACGCGCACGGCCAAGTCCGGTGGCTGCGCCATCGTGCTGGTCGGCCATGTGACCAAGGAAGGCGCGCTGGCCGGGCCGCGCGTGCTGGAACACATCGTCGACACGGTGCTGTATTTCGAGGGTGACACCCACAGCAGCTTCCGGCTGGTGCGGGCGATCAAGAACCGCTTTGGCGCGGTCAACGAGATCGGCGTGTTCGCGATGACCGAGCGCGGGCTCAAGGGCGTGTCCAACCCCAGCGCGATCTTCCTGTCCACCCACAGCGAGCCGGTGCCTGGCAGCTGCGTGCTGGTGACGCTGGAAGGCACGCGGCCGCTGCTGGTCGAGATCCAGGCGCTGGTGGACTCGGGCGGTCCGAGCCCGCGGCGCCTCTCAGTCGGCCTGGACCGCGACCGGCTCGCGATGCTGCTGGCCGTGGTGCACCGGCATGCGGGTGTGGCCTGCATGGACCAGGACGTGTTCGTCAACGCGGTGGGGGGTGTGCGCATCAGCGAGCCCGCGGCCGACCTGGCGGTGCTGATCGCGATCCAGAGTTCGTTGCGGGGCAAGCCTTTGCCGCGTGGCTTCATTGCCTTTGGCGAGGTCGGGCTGGCCGGCGAAGTGCGGCCGGCGCCGCGCGGGCAGGATCGCTTGAAGGAGGCCGCCAAGCTGGGCTTCAGCGTGGCGGTGGTGCCCAAGGCGAATGCGCCCAAGAAACCCATCGAAGGCCTGACGATTCACGCCGTGGAGCGGATTGAGCAGGCGATTGACCTGATGCGGTCGCTGGACTGATTTCAAAGTTCCAGGAAGGCCTTGAACCCGCCCCAGAACATGCGCTTGCCGTCGAACGGCATGGCCTCCGGGTTCATCATCTCGGCCAGTCGCGGATCGCTCATCACCAGCTTGTTGATGCGGTCACGTTCCTTGCGCGAGGGGAAGACGATGAACGAGAAGATCACCACTTCGCCTTCCTTCAGCTTCACGCTCTGCGGGAACGAAGTGCGCTTGCCGGGCTTGGCATCGTCGGCCACGCATTCGACGTATTGCAGCGCGCCGTGTTCCTTCCAGATCTTGCCGGCCTTGCGCGCGATCTTCTTGTAGTCGGCCAGCTTGTCCAGCGGCACCGGGATCACGAATCCATCGACGTAGTTCGCCATCAAGCGCTCCTTTGATTGATTGAGGTGGACTGACGGGCGGAGTGTGCGCCCATCGCGGCAGGCCGCTGCCCAGGGTGAGCCCGGAGCCCCGGGGCCTTCAATGAGGGGTGGTGCTGCCGGCCGCAGCATCCCCCGGCCCGCCG
>NZ_VIDT01000451.1 GCF_006519715.1 Ideonella azotifigens | reverse complement strand
CGCCCTGGCCATCCTGCTGCTCGCACTCACGCTGGGCCTGGCCTGGTGGGCGCCATGGCACAGCGCGCCCGGCACCTCGGTCGCCGTGATGCCCTTCCTGGACCTCACCAACGCGATGGATGAAGAGCCCTTCGCCGACGGCATGACCGAGCAGTTGATCGAAAGCCTGGCCCACCTGCCCGGCGTGCGCGTGCCCTCCCGCACCTCGACCTTCTTCTACAAGGACAAGCAAGCCACCATCCCCGAGATCGCCCACGCACTGGACGTGGCCTACGTGCTCGAAGGCAGCGTGCGCAAATCCGGCCAGACCCTGCGCGTCACCGCCCGCCTCGTCCGCGCCAGCGACGCCACCCAACTCTGGTCCGAAACCTACGACCGCCAGGCGACCGACGTGCTGGCGATTCAGGATGACATTGCGGCAAAAGTGGGTCGGGCGCTGGCAGCGGCCTGGGGCGGACAGAAATGAGCCACCACGCGATCCGCCCGGCCGCCCACTCGGACATCGATGCCCTGCGGGTGCTTCGCAACCACTACGTCGCAAATTCCTTCGCCACCTTCGACGAAGTACTGCTGTCCGAGCAGGACATGCGGTCATGGCTCGCCGTCTTCGATCCGGGCTCGCCGCACCAGCTCTGGCTGGCCATGGACGGCGACCAACTGCTCGGCTGCGCCTGCAGCCAGCCCTATCGCGCCCATCCGGCCTTCCGCTTCACCATCGAGACCAGCATCTACGTCGCCCCCGGCCAGACGGGCCGCCGGCACGGCGAACAGCTCTACCAAACCCTGTTCGCCTTCCTCGCGCCGCACGAACTGCGCAAGGCCGTGGTCGGCATCGCCCTGCCCAACGAAGCCTCGCTGGCCCTTCACCGCAAACTCGGCTTCACCGAAGTCGGCACCTTCCACGACTACGCCGTGAAGCACGGGCGCAGCATCCGCTCGATGTGGATGGAGCGAGATTTGGCCTGAGTGCGGGACTCAGCAACGCAGCGAGATGCCGCGCTCTCGCAGTGCCGCCCGCTGCCCATCGTTCAGCACAATGCCGTCGAGCCAGGCGCGCTGCAAACGCTGCAGCCGCAGCAGCAAGCGTGTCACGCGCTCCGGGTCCAGCGACGCCTGGTGTTCGTAGCCACCCAGTGAGACGTAGCGCAGCTCGGGCAGTTCGGTCAGCAGTTCCAGGTGCGCTTCGGTGAGTGGCGTGGCCCACAAGTCGAGCTCTTGGAGAGACTGCATCGCGACCAGATGGCGCAGGCCTGCGGCGGTCATGCGCGTGCCGCCGAGGTCCAGTGAGGCCAAGTGTGCCTCGCGGCCGAGCCAGCGGGCCATGCGGTCGTCGAACGCCGTGGCTTCCAGGTCCAGCGAGCGCAACGCCGGCAGCGAGGCGACCGCGGCAAACGAGGCGAGGGTCAGCTCCGCGCCCTGGATGCCCAGCACCCGCAGCGACTGGCATTCACACACCGCCAGCAGGTCCTGCGCAGTCAAGGACAGATTGGCATTCAGCACCTGCAGGTCAGCTGCCTTGCCAAAGCCTCGAAGCCGCTGGCCTTGCGCCACGACGCGCAGCACGTCCAACTGCCTGAGCCCCGGCAGCTGAACAATCTGATTCAGCGCCAGACGGGTCACATCGCACCAAAGCCAGATTTGCTCGACCGAGGTCACGACCTGCAGGCGGCGGGCCTGCCGCACGGTCACCAGCGGAATGTGGGTCAGCGAGATCTGCCGGACCGGCCCCAACGTCGCCAAGCGCCGCGCGGACAGCTCGTCCACCTCGCCGACGAAGCTGACCGCCGAGGCGCCCTGCACATCACTGCTCACGTGCCGGCTCGGCGCGCTGCTGGCTGCAGCACGGGTTCGATGCCGCCGGGCAGCTCGCCTTCGCTTGCAGCGGCCTCTTCCATCGCCATCAACCAGCGCGCGTCCATTTCGCTGTCAATGTGGTTGCGCATCTGGCGCAGCAACACCGTCGCGTGGGGCCAGGAGATTTCAACCTCGTGCACTGAATGCCACCCTCGCCGGGTGCCTTCCCAATACTCCACGCGCTGGAACACCACTGGCTTTGCGTAGCCCAAGCGCAGGAACTCATTGTTGGGCCCACGTGCCGAAAGCAGAGGAAAGTGGAGGCAGTGGCGACTGCCGTCGATGCCCTGGAAGCGCGCCTCCAGCGAGCCGCCCTCCCGGAGCATCTCGACACTCAGCACAGCGGCAATGGCAGGCAGCATGGGCGTGGCGACAGATGGGAGGAAACACGATTCTGGCGCCTGCCAGGCGTTTGCATGGGCGCCCTCCCGGCGCACCGCTGCCTCATTCCCCCACAGTCGAAGGCGTCGCGAGGAAGCTGTTCACCAGGCCCTGGTCGTTCGCGTACCAGCCGACAATGCGGCCGTTGGCCGCGATGCGCCACGGGTACGCGCCCTGCGTGGCTTCGGCCGGGCCGACCGGGATGAACTTGCCGGCGCGGTACAGGAAGCCTCTGATGATGTAATCGACCGGGTCCTGGTAGAAGCCGACGATGTCGCCGCTGTCGTTGATGTCCATCAGCTGCGTGTAGGGCGACCCGGGGTAGTCCAGCGTGGTCACGGTGCCGCCGGCGCCGCGCACGAAGCCGTGATAGACGGAGTCCGCGTCGATGTACACGCCCACGGCGGTGCCCGCCTTGTTCAGGCCCCAGGGGATGGTCAGGCCCACCGCACCGGGCGCGTCGAACGGCACGACGCCGCCAGCCTCGGTCCAGAGAAAGCCGCTGGTGGTGAGGATGCCGTACTGATCGGGGTCGTGGTCGTAGGAGCCAACCACGGTGTCGAGGTTGTTGAGCGCATCGACACGCGTCATCACGGCGCCGGGGACTTCGATCGCGGTCTTCTGCTTGCCCCGGATGAGCAGGGCCTGCGAGGACCGGTCCCGGTGGGTCAGGTTGGCCACCAGGTGGCGCTTGTCGTTGACATCGTCAAAGCTGTAGACAGCAGGCTCGACCGCTGGAAGCTTGCGGTACATGCCGTCTCGGTAGCTGAAGGGCCGGATCACCACGCTCTGGCCTTGCGGCTGCTGGTAACTGCCGACGATGGTGCCGTCGGCGGTGATGCCCGACGCCTGGGTGGCCAGGCCGCCGTCCACATGGAGCAGCGTGTAGCCGAAGTCGGCGGCGTGAGCCGCCGTGGTCAGCAGTGCGGACAGGGCCAGCAAGGTGGCGGCGCGGGCGCATCGGCGTTCGATGCGGAGAGTCTTGAACAGCATGGCGTCGTACCGGTAGGAGTTGACTGGACGCTGCGGACGCCTACGCACGAGGGTAATCGTGGCCGGCGTGGCCGAGCGGCGCATCATAGACCGGCCCCGGCAGGCCCCCGGCACCGCGCACGATGCGCCTGCAGCTCAATGCCCCATGTCGTGGCCCATGTGCCCTTCATGCCCGCCATGTTCCATGGGCTTGCGTGCTTCGGGCAGGTTGGCCTCCGCCTGCGGCGCCGCACCGCGCACCGGCACTGGCAGCTCACCGGTGTATTCCCTGGCCTGTGTGCCGGCTGCATGTTTGAACCAGCCAGGGTCGCGGTAGTCGCCGGGCTTCTGGTCGTCGCGGACCTTGAGGACGCTGAACATGCCGCCCATGCCGATGGCGCCGAAGGGGCCTTGGCCGGTCATCATGGGCAGGGTGTTGTCGGGCAGCGGCATTTCCATTTCGCTCATCTCGTGCATGCCTTTGTCGCCCATCTGCATGTAGTCGGGCAGCAGGCGGATGATCTTTTCGGTGGCGGCGCGCTGGTCCACGCCGATCATCGTGGGCACGTCGTGGCCCATCGCGTTCATCGTGTGGTGGGACTTGTGGCAGTGCAGCGACCAGTCGCCGGCCACGGCGTTGAACTCCAGCGCGCGCATCTGGCCGACGGCCACGTCGGTCGTCACTTCCGGCCAGCGGGCCGAGGGTGGCACCCAGCCGCCGTCGGTGCCGGTGACCTCGAAGCGGTGGCCGTGCAGGTGCATCGGGTGGTTGGTCATTGTCAGGTTGCCGACGCGGATGCGCACGCGGTCGCCGGTGCGGGCGACCAGCGGGTCGATGCCCGGGAAGACGCGGCTGTTCCAGGTCCAGAGGTTGAAGTCCAGCATGGTGTTGACGCTGGGCGTGGCGGCGCCGGGCTGGATGTCGTAGGCAGCCAGCAGGAAGGCGAAGTCGCGGTCCACGCGGTGCTGGCGCGGGTCTTTCGGGTGCACGATGATGAGGCCCATCATGCCCATGGCCATCTGCAGCATTTCGTCTGCATGCGGGTGGTACATGTAGGTACCTGAATGGTTCATCACGAACTCGTAGACATAGGTCTTGCCGGGGGCGATGGCAGGCTGTGTGAGGCCGGTCACGCCGTCCATGCCCGAAGGGATGATCAGGCCGTGCCAGTGCGTGCTGGTGGGTTCGGGCAGGCGGTTGGTGACGAAGATACGCACGCGGTCGCCTTCGACGGCCTCAATGGTCGGACCAGGGCTGGTGCCGTTGTAGCCCCACAGCCTGGCCTTCATGCCAGGCGCGAGTTCTCGCACCACCGGCTCGGCCACCAGGTGGAATTCCTTGACGTTGTTCTTCATGCGCCAGGGCAAGGACCAGCCGTTGAGCGTGACGACCGGGTTGAACGGCCGGCCGCTCGG
>NZ_VIDT01000450.1 GCF_006519715.1 Ideonella azotifigens | reverse complement strand
AGCGCCTCGAAGCGGCTGCGCGCGGCGCCGCGCAAGGTTCCCAGCACGTATTCCGAGGCCAGGCGCTCGGCCCGTTCGGGGCGCGAGTAATCCATGTCATCAACTCCTTGTGGACATGTCGCCCATGCTGGTCATCCCGCTGCCGAACCTGCCACCCAGCTCGCCGATCGCCAGGCACTTCTGCAGCGCCAGCAGGCCGCGCCGCAACCAGCTCTTCACCGTGCCCAGCGGCTGCCCCAGGTGCTGGGCCACTTCGGCATGCGTGAGCCCGTCGTAGAAGGCCAGCGCCAGGCTTTGCCGCTGGTCGTTCTGCAAGCTGCCCATGCAGCCGCGCACCGCCCGCGCCTGCAGCGCCTGCTCCATCAGGTCCACCGGGCCGGGGCCGTCTCCTGCGACCTGCTCCAGCGGGTCGCTGTCGTCGCCTTCGGCCAACGCGCTGGCAGGCGGCGATACGGTGCGCACCGGATCGGCCTTCTGCCGGCGCAGGCTGTCGATGGCCGCGTGGCGCGCCAGGCTGTACAGCCAGGTCATGGGCTGCGCACGCTCGGCATCGAACCCGCGCGCCGCGCCCCAGACCTTCACGAACACCTCCTGCAGCACCTCCTCGGCCCGGCCACGGTCGGGCTGGATGCGCAGGACCACGCCCAGCAGGCGCGCCGCCGTCGCGTCGTACAAGGCCCGGAACGCCGCCCGGTCGCCCAGGGCGATGCGGGCCATCAAGGCCGCCAGCTCGGCGGCAGAGGAAGAAGCAGTGGCAACAGGCATCGGGCGACGATACAGGCGGTGTGTTCAGTTGACCATCGGCAATGCGCGCCAGCCTCGGCTCAGCGACGCTGGCGCGGCGTGAAGTTCAGCGTCGCCACCACATTCGTCGGGGTTGCCGTCTGCTGCGCGTGCAGCACCGGCTGCTCCACCAGTTGCTGCGAGTGCCAGACGGCCACGTCCACCGCGCCTTCGGGCACATCGTCCAGCGTGACCACGCCGTCCTTGCCCGTCACGCCGTACCAGGGCGATTCGGCCACGTAGATGCTGGCCTGCATGCGCGAGTGCAGGTAGCAGCCGAGCTGGATCGGACCGGCACCGCCTTGCAGCACGACTTCCGGCGAAGCGGCGGGCGGCTTGTTCGCATCGGCACCCGCAATGCGGAACTCGAAGCTCTGCCCCTCTGTACCGCGCACATGGTGGTCGAACGAATCGCGGTTGGTCAGCTTGATCTTCGTGCCGGGCGTGACGATGACCATCGCCGGCACGAAGCGCACGCCCTGCTGGGCGATCTCCACCGTGGGCACCGGCGAAGCCCGTCCCGGCTTGCTGCGCGAGCTGACGACGACCGCGACGTCCGGCACCGGCTGGCCGGTGGTGTCGACAACGCGCACCGTCATCGAGGCGGCCTGGGCGGCCGAGAGCGCTGCACCCAACAGCAGGCCGGCGAAGGAGAGGCGGGGGAAGCGGGCGTTCATGGCGTCTCGATGATGTCGCGGTGCATCGGCGCCAGCCGGGCCAGCAGCTGGTTCTGGACGGAAAACGGAATGTGGCGGGCCGCCATGGCCGCCTGCAGGTCCTCGACCAGCGCGTGGAAATCGGCCTTGCTGATGCCCATCTCCTGGTGCACCGTTTTCATGTCGACGCCGGCGTAGCGGCACGGGCCACCCAACAGCTGGCAGAACTGGTCGGCCAGCTGCTTGGCCAGCGCAGCGCGGTTGGTCTTCTCGAAGAAGCCGGCAATGCGCGGGTCCGACGAGACACGGTCGACCAGGTCGGTGCTCAGCGCCAGCAGGCCGGCCTGCTCACCAAAGGACTGATAGAGCTCCGACGTGGCGGCGGACTGGGCACCCGCTTGCGCGGCGGCAAAGCTGCCTGCGAGGGCAAGGGCCAGGACGCGCACGGTGCGAAGAGAGGACGCATGGAAAGGCATGGGATCTCCGGAAGGAAGGGCGTCAGAACGCCAGCTGGGCCGAGAGGTAGGCGCCCGTCTGCCGGCGCGGCTGCACCGCGGGCGCGATGCGCCCCAGGTCCACCCAGGCCAGCGTCAACGAGGCATGCTTGTTGGGCGCCCAGGCCACGAACAAGTCTTTCCAGTCGTCTTCCTTCAAGGCACCGTCACCCAGCGCCGAATGGTTCAGCGCGTCCGGCTTGGCCTTGTATTCAGCGCCCACCGCCCATTGCGGACTCAGCAGCCAGGCCACCGCGACCTCGGGCTGCAGGTGCCAGTCCTTGTCCTGCGCACCGCCGAAGCCGAGCAGGCCATCCTGGTTGGCCTTGGTCATGCGCAGCGTGCCGTTAACCAGCAGGCCTTGCGCCAGCAGCAGCTTGGTGGCGCTGAGGTAGAGCTCGGTGCCATGCGTCTTGGCGCCCAGCGCGCCGGTCAGCGTGGGCGCCAGCGCGCCGCTGTCCACGTGGTGGTAGACCGCCCCCACGGCGACCTGGGGCGTCCAGGTGTCGCTGTCCAGCACCGCGTCGCCCGCGACACGGACTTTCACGCCCAGCAGGTTCTGCCGCAGGCGCAGGCCGTCCAGGCCCAGCGGGGCCAGGTTGTCTTCGGTGTCGAAGTCCTGCCGGGCCACGGTGAATTCCACCCGGTCGCTCCAGGTGAGGCCGGCGCCAAACACCTTGAGCCGGTAGTCCTGCGTCTTCACGCCGGTCACGAAGGCCGAGCCGCCCCATTCGCCGTCCGTGCCGTAGCCGGTGGTCAGCGCCCACGGCACCAGGCCGCCGCCGCCCACGCCGTCGATCGTGCTGACGCCGCCGGTCAGCAGCAGTTTGCCGCCCTCGGCATGGGCCGTCAGCGGCAGGGCCAGCATTGCCAGTGCGGACATTGCAGCCAGCCACGGCTGGGGCGCCCGCCTGGGGCGGCCTCGGTTGCATCCTCTGGTCATGGCAACTCTCCTATTGGGGTTGGGTTGGGAATGGCCTCACTTCGGAGCCTTCTCCATCCTTGCTTGTACGCAGCCCAACCGGATCTGGATGCAGCGCCTGGCCACCCGCGGCTAAATTCCCCGCCAAGCCGGCACAAGCGCACGCAGCTTATGCTGGGCATCACAGCCTGCCCCCGCCAGCAAACCCGAAGGAAAGCCATGGACGCCAAGGAATTGCGCCAGCGACTGATCCGCAACATCGACGAGCAACTGACCGGCCCGGCGGCCGAGCGGCAGATGCGCCCGCCGCGCTACGAAAGCCTGTTCGCCAGCCTGTCTGGCGGCACGGTGGCCAGGCAGCTGGGCGCCGGCGTGGACATGGTGCCGCCCGGCAAGCAGAGCTGCCCCTACCACCTGCACCATTCGCAGGAGGAGATGTTCGTGATCCTCGAAGGCCGCGGCACGCTGCGCGTGGCCGGCGAGTTGCTGCCGGTGCGCGCCGGCGACGTGATCTTCATCCCGGCCGGCCCCGAGTACCCGCACCAGCTGATCAACACTTCGGACGCGATGCTGAAGTACATGTCCATCAGCACCCAGCAGAAACCGGAGATCTGCGAGTACCCGGATTCCGGGAAAGTGCAGGCCTGGGCCGCCGGCGTCAAAGTGGTGCAGCGCCCCGCGGACGCACTCGACTACTGGGACGGCGAACCCTAGGAATGGGGCAAGTTCAGCGCTGGCGCGGCCTCAGGAAGGCTGGCGACCCAGCAGTTCCTGCGCGTTGCTGATCAGCTTGTCGGCGATCTTGCCGGCGTTGACCTCGAACTTGCCGTCGCGGATGGCTTGCGCCATGCGCTGGACCTTCTCGGTGTCGAAGGTCGCGTCGGTCGGGGCGTTGCGCAGCTCGCTGGCGGTGGACGAGATGGCCACTTCGGCACTCACAGGTTCCGCTGCGGCGCTGCCCGATTTTTTGTCGGTGCCAGCGGCCTTGCGGTCGTTGACCAGCTGGCTGATGCCAGGCTGGCTGTCGGGGGAACCGATCTTCATGATGTTGCTCTCCTGCTGGCCCGGGGAAACTCCAGGGATCCGGTGCACTTGGGTGCTGTATCGGAACACTTTGGCGGGACTTTAGCCATTTCGAATCGAGAAAAGCGGGTTTTCACAAGGCCACTTCGACCAATCGGTCGGCCACCGCGCGGCCCATCAAGACCTTGCCGGCCTCGGTGCGCACGCGAATGGTCTGGCCCTCTATGCCCGGGTTCATGGCCTGGGCTTCGGTGGCGATGGCCCAGCCGGCACCGCCGGCCACCACCTTCACCGTCTCGCCAGCGGCAAACCACTGGCGTGCCTTGAGGTCTGGCGGGCGCAGCGCGCTGCCGGCGGCCATGCCGCGCTGCAGCGAGCGGCCCACCAGGCCATTGGCTTCGGCAACCGGCATGCCGGTGCCGGCGGCCAGGTCGACCTCGGCTTCCATCAGGTGGCTGGCCAGCAGCACGGTGCCGGCGGGCAGGGCGTCGCGCAGCACCATCGCGGTCCGCCAGACGTGCACCGTCAGCGGCAGGCTGACGTTCCAGGCCTTGCTGCCCTGCACGCATTTCAGGCCGATGCGGGTGCGGCCCCAGGTCGGCAGGCCAGGCGGCAGATAGGGTTCGATCTTCTGGCAAGGCGCCAGGCGCAGCCGAGGGTCCAGCGCGCCGACCTCGATCTCCACGCGGGTGTTCTTGTTGCCGCTGCCCAGCACCGCGCTGTCGTGCGCCAGCTGCTGGATGCGGCCGC
>NZ_VIDT01000045.1 GCF_006519715.1 Ideonella azotifigens | reverse complement strand
GCGCTGGTCCAGACCTGGGGCCTCGGGCAGCTCGTCGAACAGCGCCAGCAGTTCGCGCGCGCTGGCGCTGTCCCAGATCTCGAAGTCTTCGCGCGCGTCGCCGCTGGCCACCTTGCTGAGCAGGTCCGCCTCGTCAAAGGCAAACCAGGCCTGAGGGCGACCCGGGCCACCTTCAGGCGGCACTTCAACCACGTAGATCATGACGGGGCTCCCGCTTCAGCTCGTCAATCCGCGCCATCGGCCATGGTCTTCTGCCAGACCGCCTGGCGCAGCCGCTCGCTGACCGCCCGCGGGCTGCCGTCGTAAGTCTCGTGCGCCCGCCGCAGCGCGGCCTGTGCGACAGAGGCCTGCGGCAGCGTCAGCGGCACCCGGCCCGCCACATGCGTGGCCCCCGGCACCGCCTTCAGGATGGCCTGCCGGTTCGGGTGCTCGTCCAGCACCACCAGGTGGTCCGCCTCGGGCTGCCCCGCAATGCACACATGCCGCCCGATCACCTCGACCACGCGATCGTCGGAAAGGTGCTTGACATACACCGCTGCGGAATCGGCCATTGCATCCCCTTGACTGAAAGAACGCCCTTGAGAGTTCCCTCAATCGAAACAGTTTTGAATCCGTTCGCACTGAGCCCGTCGAAGTGCTTGCGTCGAGATACGCGCCGGCTTCGACAGGCTCAGCCCGAACGGGGAGCTGTGTCGCGATTCTGAAAACCTCGACGGAGTAGATCGGCCTCGCGACTGCGCGAGACCGGGTGCTCCATCCCCAAAGGGCCGAGCGCCGGGCCGCCCCAAGCCGGCCCGCATCCCCTCGGGGGATCGGTCGACGTACCCGTCGACCGAGGGGCACCATTCACCTGATGATGTCGTAGCTGTAGTCGGTCTTGCCCGGGACGATGGTGTTCGCGTCCAGGGTTTCGAAGAACTCGTCCAGGAACATCACCAGCGTGCGCAGCGCGCCGTCGTAGCCCCAGATGGGATAGCGGTGGTAGTGGTGGCGGTCGAAGATCGGGAAGACCATGCGGATCAGCGGCACGCCGGTGTCGCGCTCCAGGTACTTGCCGTAGGTGTTGCCGATCAGGAAGTCCACCGGCTCGGTGTGCAGCAGCGAGCGCAGGTGCCAGAGGTCGCGCTTGGGGTAGGTCTTGCAACCGGCGCCATAGGGCGAAGCGTCGAACAGCTTCTGCACCTTGGCGGCCCAGGCGTCGGTGCCGTTGGTGGCCAGCACATGCGCCGGCTCGGCGCCCAGCTCCAGCAGGAACTGCGTCAGGCCCAGCATCATGTCCGGGTCGCCGTACATCGCGTAGCGCTTGCCGTGCAGGTGGGCCTGGCTGTCGGCCATCGCGTCCACCAGTTGGCCACGCTCCTTCTCGAGCAGCGCGGGCACCGGCTTGCCGATGAGGCGCGACAAAGCCATCACGAAGGCATCGGTGCCGGCCACGCCGATGGGGCTGTTGAGCACCACCACTTCCTGGCCCTTCTCGCGCAGGTACTTGATGGTCTTCTCGCAGCTGTACTCCTGGAAGACGATGGTCGCCTTGGCGTTCAGCGCGCGGATCACCGTCTCCTTGGTGGTGCCGCCTTCGTACATGCGGAACTCGCCATCGGTGGGCGTGTTCCAGGTTTCCGACGGGTCGCACAGCACGTTGTAGTCGGCGCCGAACAGGTCGAAGATGCGCTTGATTTCCTTCATGTTGCCGACGACGAAGCCGTCGAAGCCGCCAATGAAGTTGATGCTCTCGTCGGCCTGGCGTTCCAGCGCCGGCGCGGTGCCGGCCTTGCCGTCCCAGAAATGCTGCAGGATGCCCAGCAGCGCGTTGTCGTAGCCGGTCACGTGGCTGCCGACGAAGGCGGGGGTGTGGGCAAACGGCACGTCGAACTCTGCCGGGATGCTGCCCTTTTCCTTGGAGGTCTTGATGAAGGCGTTCAGGTCGTCGCCAATCACCTCGGCCATGCAGGTCGTCGAGACGGCGATCATCTCCGGCTTGTAGAGGTTGAAGGTGTTGGCCAGGCCGTCGATCATGTTGTTCAGGCCGCCGAACACCGCCGCGTCTTCCGTCATCGAGGACGACACGCAGGACGTGGGTTCCTTGAAGTGGCGGCTGAAGTGCGAGCGGTAGTAGGCCACGCAGCCTTGCGAGCCGTGCACGAAGCTCAGCGTCTTGTGGAAGCCGTTGGCCACGAACACCGCACCCAGCGGCTGGCAGGCCTTGGCGGGGTTGACGGTGAGCGCTTCGCGGGCGAAGTTCTTTTCCTTGTATTCGACGCTCTTGGTCCAGTCGCGGATCTCGGCGATCTTGGCGTCCGGATGGTTGAACTCGAACTCGTTTTTCTTGCGCGCGAAGATGTCCTGGTACTCAGGCTCGCGGAAGAGCATCTCGTGGTCAATGACCTTGTCTGCGTTCTGGGGCATGGTGAACTCCTGGTGAGGCAGTGATTGGGTTCCGTTCGCCCTGAGCCTGTCGAAGGGTCCTTCGACCGGGCTCAGGACAGGCTTCGACAGGCTCAGCCCGAACGGTGAGGGGCGGCTCAGCGCGAACGGTGAAGGGTGGCTCAGCGCGAACGGAAGTGGGTCAAGCAGCGTTCTTCCACGGGGCTTTCGCCAGTGCCCACACCGGGCTGGCAATCGCCATGTCCATGTCGCGGGCGAAGATGGCAAAGCCGTCGTAGCCGTGGTACGGGCCGGAGTAGTCCCAGCTGTGCATCTGGCGGAAGGGCACGCCCATCTTCTGGAACACGTACTTTTCCTTGATGCCCGAACCCACCAGGTCCGGCTGCACCTTCTCGACGAACTTCTCGAACTCGTAGCCGGTCACGTCGTCATAGATCAGCGTGCCGTCCTTCACGTAGTGGGTGGTGCGCTGGTAGTCGTCGTTGTGGCCGAACTCGTAGCCTGTGCCCACCACTTCCATGCCCAGGTCCTCGTAGGCGCCGATCACGTGGCGCGGCCGCAGGCCACCCACGAACAGCATGACCTTCTTGCCCTGCAGGCGCGGCTTGTACTTGGCGATCACCGCCTCGGTCAGCGCCTTGTACTTGGCGATGACTTCTTCAGCCTTGGCCTTGATGGTGTCGTCGAAGTGAGCGGCGATCTCGCGCAGGCTCTTCTCGATCATGGTCGGGCCGAAGAAGTTGTACTCGACCCAGGGCACCCCGTACTTCTCTTCCATGTGCCGGCTGATGTAGTTCATCGAGCGGTAGCAATGCAGCACGTTGAGCTTGGCGCGCGGGGTGTTCTCCAGCTCGGCAATGGTGCCGTCGCCAGACCACTGCGCAATCACACGCAGGCCCATCTCCTCCAGCAGGATGCGGCTGGACCAGGCGTCGCCGCCAATGTTGTAGTCGCCGATGATGGCCACGTCGTAGGGCGTGGAGACGAAGTCCGGCCGCTTGTTCGGGTCCGCCTTGTCGAAGACGTAGTCGCGGATCGCGTCGTTGGCAATGTGGTGGCCCAGCGACTGGCTCACGCCGCGGAAGCCTTCGCAGCGCACCGGTACGATGGTGTGGCCGCCGTATTCCTTGGTCTTCTTCTTCGAGACCGCCTCGATGTCGTCGCCGATCAAGCCGATCGGGCATTCGCTCTGGATCGAGATGCCCTTGTTCAGCGGGAACAGCACCTGGATCTCGTCGATGATCTTGTCGAGCTTCTTGTCGCCACCGAAGACGATGTCCTTCTCCTGGAAGTCGGAGGTGAACTGCATCGTCACGAAGGTGTCGATGCCGGTGGTGCCGATGTAGTAGTTGCGGCGCGCAGCCCACGAATACTGGCCGCAGCCCACCGGGCCGTGCGAGATGTGGATCATGTCCTTGATGGGACCCCACACCACGCCCTTGGAGCCGGCATAGGCGCAGCCGCGGATCGTCATCACACCTGGCAATGACTTGATGTTGGACTTGACGCCGCAGTCGGGCTTGCCCTCCTCGAACTGGCCGAGGTGCTTGGCGCGTCGCTTGGCCATCTTCTCCGGATAGGCCTTCAGGACTTCATCGATCAAGGCCTTGTTCGCGGCCTTGCGGTCTTCAACCGTCATGCTCATGGTGTGTGCTCCGTGGGTGCTGCGCGAGGGTCAGCTGAGAGAGGAGCGGCACCGGTGGGCGCCGCTCCGGGGCGTGCCGTCAGGCGACGAGTTCAGCGGCGGTCTTGCCAACCTGGCTTTCGTCCACGGCCTTCATGATCCCGTGCTCCATCAGCAGGTCTTCCAGCTGGTCCATCGTGATGGGCGTGGGGATGGTGCCGTTGCCGGCGTTGTTGTGGATCTTCTCGGCCAGGGTGCGGTATTCCTGTGCCTGTTTGGATTCCGGCGCGTACTCCAGCACTGTCATGCGGCGAAGCTCTGCGTGCTGCACGATGTTGTCGCGCGGCACGAAGTGGATCAGCCGGCTGCCCAGCATCTTGGCCAGCGAGTCGGCCAGCTCCAGCTCCTTGTCGGTCTGGCGTTCGTTGCAGACCAGGCCGCCCAGGCGCACGCCACCGCTGTTGGCGTACTTCAGGATGCCCTTGGAGATGTTGTTGGCCGCGTACATGGCCATCATCTCGCCGGACATCACGATGTAGATTTCCTGCGCCTTGTTCTCGCGGATCGGCATGGCGAAGCCGCCGCAGACCACGTCGCCCAGCACGTCGTAGGACACATAGTCCACGCCGTCATAAGCGCCGTTTTCTTCCAGGAAGTTGATCGAGGTGATCACGCCGCGGCCAGCGCAGCCGACACCGGGTTCCGGGCCACCGGATTCGACGCAACGGATGTCCTTGTAGCCCACCTTCATCACGTCTTCGAGTTCCAGGTCCTCCACCGAACCGGCTTCCGCGGCCAGCGAGAGGATGGTGTCCTGCGCCTTGGCGTGCAGGATCAGACGGGTGGAGTCGGCCTTGGGATCGCAGCCGACGATGAGGATCTTCTGGCCCAGGTCGCTCAGCGCGGCCAGGGTGTTCTGGGAGGTGGTGGACTTGCCGATGCCGCCTTTGCCGTAGAAGGCGATTTGCCGCAGTTTGGACATTGCTTGTTGCTCCAGTTGGATTGAAGGAGGTAGACGAGACACAAGGGGTTCGTCGCGATCTCAATGCAGCCTTCGGTGCCTGTGTGGGTCTTCTTATGAAGGTCCCTCGGTGCTTGACATGGGGTCCGCGCCAACTGCTTATCGCAATGGGCGTGCCACCCCTTCTGAAGCGATACAACTCGTTGTTTTACAAAGGAAAAGTGCCATTCCACCAGGACTGAAGCGGGGTGGTGACCTTTGTCCGGAAACCGACAAATCGGGGGCTTGCGACAAGGCCGCAGCAACATGCAGGCATGCGCGCTGAGGGTCGCAGCGGCGGGTCCGCTGCGAGGAGAAAGCGGCATGCGAACACCGCCTCGGGCGCGCTGGTACGGGGGTTGCAGAGAAGGGCCCATGCAAGCCCTTCCTGCATCTGTTCCCAACGCCCCGCCCGCCCCCTCGCACCTGCTGCGGCTGGGCGGCCGCGAGGCCGTCGTGCGCCTGGTGAACGCCTTCTATGCGGCGATGGACACACGGCCCGAAGCTGCCGTCATCCGCGCCATGCACGAGGCCGACCTGACGACCACGCGCGCCGTGCTGGTCGATTACCTGACGGAATGGATGGGCGGCGAGAAGCGCTACAGCGCGCTGCACGGCGCACCCATGCTGCGCCGCCGCCACCAGCGCTTCGAGGTCGACGACGCCGCAAGCGATGCGTGGATGAACTGCATGCGCCAGGCACTGGCCGAGACCTGCGCGGACCACGCGCTGATGGCCGAACTCGACGCGGCCTTCGACAAGGTCGCCCGCGCCATTCGCAACAAGCCGGCCCCGGATCCGGCCGGCCCTCCCTCCATGGCTGGCACCACCCACCTGCCCGTCCTGCCCTCTTCCTTCCACCCCCACCGAAAGCCGCTTCCATGACCACCCTTGCCCAGACCGTGCTCGGCCGCCTCGAGACCGAAGGCCGCCTTCTCAATTGCGTACTCAAAGGCCCGACCAGGCAAGCCGGCCGCATCGGCTTTCGCGGCGACCTGGCGCTGAAGTTCCAGGCCAAGATGGCCGACGAAGCGCGCCCGCCCGAAATCAGCTGCGAACAGGTGATCGCCGTGGCGCACGAAGGCGAACCGCACCTGCGGTTCCTGGCCGGCTTCCTGCTGAGCTTCGAGTACCTGCAATTGCTGGCCGAGGTGCTGGGCGACGCCCTCTCACCCGATGGCAAGTACTTCCTGTTCTGCGACAACATCGACATCTCCAAGCGCTACCAGGTGGCGTACGGCGGCGCCACGTTCTACGTGCTGCCCATCGACGAAGCCACGGTCTACAACGAGACCCTGGAACTGCTGTACCTGGAGAAGACCGAACTCAAGCGGCTGGACACCGCCGGCAAGGTCGACGCCATTGCGGACAAGGCCAGCAGCTTCACGCAAAGCTTCCCCACGCTCAGCTTCGAGGAGGGGCTCAAGCTGATGGGCCCGGTGCGCAACGTCTACGAAAACCGGCCCGTCTGACCGCGACGCAGGAGGCTTGCGCATGCCGCTCTACGACTACCACTGCCCGGCCTGCCTGGCCGAGTTCGAAGTGCTGGTGCGCGCTGGCACCGTGCCCACCTGCCCGCACTGCGGCGCCACCACGTTGGAGCGCGCCGTCTCACGCATTGCGCCGGCCGGCAAGATCGAAGCCATCCGCATGTCCAACCGCCGCCAGGCGGCGCGCGAAGGCCACTTCAGCCACCTCAGCACCGCCGAGCGCAACAAGCTGCTCAAGCTGAAGTAGCGCCAAGACTGCGCTCGAAACCCGGACCCCAACCACACGCTTACTGGAGATTCCCATGGAGCTGGTCTACAAGGCCGTGATGCTGAGCCAGGGCGGCCGCAGCGGCACCGTGCAGAGCGACGACGGCAGCGTGAAACTCAAGCTGGCCGTGCCCGCCAGCATGGGCGGCAAGGGCGACGGCCCCAACCCGGAGCAACTCTTCGCCGGCGCCTTCGCGGCCTGCTTCGAGCAGTCGGTGCGGCACATCGCAAAGAAGGCCCACTTGCCGCTACGCGGCTGCTATGTCGAGGCCGAGCTGTCGATGTACATCACATTCGAAGAGGCCTACCGCATGGCGCTCACGCTCACGGTGCACATGGCCGGCCCGCTGGACCAGGCGGCGGCCGACAACCTGCTGGAACGCGCCAAAGGCATCTGCCCCTACGTGGACGCGACCAAGACCAACATCACCCTCAACCTGAAGGCAGTGCTGGACACGCCGGTCACGGCCTGAGCAAGGCCGGACTGACCCAGGTCAATGCCGGGCACCGGACCACGGCGCAGACTTGCATCACAAGCCGGCCCCTCGGCCGGTGTCAGGAGACTGCCCATGCCACGCAATGAAGGCACGCTGGATCGCGCTGTGCGCATCCTCTTCGGACTGGTGTTGATCGCCCTTTCGCTCACCGGCCAGATCGGCGTCTGGGGCTGGGTGGGCGTGGTGCCGCTGCTAACCGGCGCGCTGGGCTGGTGCCCGCTCTACACCGCGCTGGGCTTCAACACCTGCACCGTCAAGCAAGGCTGAGCGCCGCTGGTTGCAGGCCGGCCTGCTAGCGGGCCCCGGCTGGACTGCGGCCCTCACCCGTTCAGCCGGGCGGCCACCCCTTGCAACACCTCCCCAAAGTCCATGGGCTTGGCCCAGTAGGCTTCGGCGCCGGCGCGCCGGGCGGCCTCGATGTCTGCCGCCATGGCGCTGGCCGACAAGGCGATCACCCGAAGATGGCCGGTGCTGTCCCGGGCCCGCAGCCTGGCCAGCAGCTCCAGTCCCGTCATGTCCGGCAACTGCATGTCCAGCAGGATCAGGTCGGGCCGCAGGCACTCTGCCAGCGCCAGCCCCTGCGCGCCGGTGGAGGCGATGACGACCTGAACCTCCGGCCAGTGGCCCAGCAACTGCTCGACGAGCATCGCATTGACCGGGTTGTCTTCGATGTAGAGCACCCGCCCCTTGGGCCCGCTGCCGGGCGCCAGGCCGCCTGAAGCCCTCATGGGGTCAAGATCAGCGATGCGCACCGCGCCTGAAGCGCCCTCGCCATGGGGCAAGCGCAGCGTCACCTGCGTGCCTGCGTTTTCCTGGCTCGCAACAGTGAGCGTGCCACCCAACAACTCGACCAGCTGACGCGAGAGGTTCAGCCCGATGCCGGTGCCCTCGATGGGGGTGTTCTCCCGGCCCAGCCGATTGAAGGCCTGGAACAGGCCGGCCATCTGGTCCTGCGACATGCCGATCCCGTGGTCGATCACCCGGATCTGCAGTTGCGTGTCCAGCTGGTCAACTTCCAGCATCACGCGCCCGCCGGGCCTGCTGTACTTGATGCCATTCGAAACCAGGTTGAGCAGCACCTGCCGCAACCGCGTCGGGTCGGTGTTCACGCACAGCACCGGCGTGTGCGCATACGCTGCCTGCAAGGCAATGCCGGTCTTCTCGGCCAGCGGCTCGCTCATCCTCAGCACCCCGTCGAGCAGGGGCTGCAATCCGGTTTCCATCATTTGCAGCGAGAGCTGCCCGGCCTCGATCCTGGACACATCCAGCACGTCGTCGATCAGCGCGCGGAGCTGCGTGCCCGCCAGGAACACGTTGTCCAGCCGCTGGCGGGCCGTCTCGTCCAGCGCCTCGCGGCTGTGCAGTTGCAGCAACTGCGTGAAGCCGAGGATCGCATTCAGAGGCGTGCGCAGTTCATGGCTCATCCTCGACAGGAATGCCGTCTTGGCCTGATTGGCGGCTTCGGCGTCCATCAGCGCCACTCGCGCCGCCTTGCGCTTGTGCGAGTCGAGCGCGAGGGTGATGTCATGCATCATGTTTTCCAGCAGCGCAACCAGGGGCTCGTCGAAGATGTCGCCCCCGCCCACGCCGAGCCCGAGCACGCCGACCACCGCACCGTCGCACATGAAGGGCACCACGATCAGCGTGCTCAGCGCATGGCGCCTGCGGAACTCGTGCCACCCGGCGCCACCCTCGGCGCCCGCCAGGTCATTCGCAATCGTCGGGCGGCCCAGGCGCAGTGCGGTCGAGATCGGCCCTTCCTGCGCCTGCGAGTCAGCATCGAGCGTGATCAACAAGCCCTCGGTGCCGCCCTCGCCACGGCCCACCCAGGCGACGGGCGCCACCACCCAACCCTGCGTTGTGCCCCGCACCTCACCGATCCACGCCACCTCGGCCAGCCGCGTGCGCACGCAGATGCCGCACACCTCCTCGAACAAGGCCTGCGGCTCCGGGCCGCGTGCAATCGCCTGGTTCATGCTCGACAGCGCCTCGTACAGCTTGCTGACCCGAAGCGCACGCCGCTCGGACACCCGGAGTTGCGCTGCGCTGTCCTCCTGCCGGTTCATCAGCCGGTTGAACTCCACCGCCACCTCACCGAACTCGCCGGGCAGGGTTTCGTCGGCCCGCATGCCTAAGCCCCCTGCTGCAAGCTCGCGGGTGGTCGCTGCCATGCTGTGCAGTGGCAATGCCAGCCTGTGAGCCCCAATGAAGGCCGCCAGAAGGCCAAGCAAGGTGACGAGCCCGACGGTCGCGGCGCGCCAGAAGATCTCGTGATTCGAGCTGGCATACAGCAGCGAGGCCGGCGTCCCCGCCCACACGCTCAGGTCGTACTTCGCAAGGTTGGCCGTTGCGTAGGTGCGCTCAATGCCATCGGCCCCGGTGGCCACGATGATGCCGGTGGGCGACTTCCGGCGCTTGTCCTGGACGTCCTGTGACACGGTGCGGCCGATCCAGAGGTCCGGGTCGGGGCTGCGCGCCAGGAACACTGCGCGGGACTGCACGATGGCAATCGTGCCCTGCGCCGGCAGGTCGCCCCGAGGCAGCAGCTCGGCCAGCTGACGCAGGTCGATCGAGGCCGTGAGCATGCCAACCTTGGTTCCCAGGCGAGACTGGACCGGCAGTGTCAACACCGCCGCCTGCTTGCCGGTGAGCCGACCGATGACGGGCCGGCCCAGGTTGAAGCCATCGGTCGCCATGCCCTGCTTGAACCATTCGCGATCAGCAAAACTGACGGGGACGGCCGCCCCTGCCGCCGCGCAGACGAGCTGCCCTTCTGCGTCGACCAGCAGCACGTTGTTGAAAGGCTGCCCGATGTCGGCGCCGCCACGCAGCAACTCGACACAGCGGCTGGCACTCATGGCCTTGAGTTCCTCCCGCGAGGCCAGGAAGGTCAGCAGTTGCTCGGCACGCCCCAGCACCACCTCCAGGCGCCCGGCCACGATGGCCACCCTGGCTTCCAGATTTCGATGGACTTCGGCCTCTGCCGCCTGCTTGTCGCGCAGCAGGCCCACCACCTGCAGCGCGGTCAGTGGCACGACCACGGACAGGACCACTAGCACCAGGCGGGAGAGAAGGTAGCTGCGCCGCCAGGGAAAGCGACGGGCCGGGGAGTCACTGGCAAGCGGAAGGACTTCCCCTCCCAGCACGACCGGAGCGCCTCGCCACCACCAGCGCCGATCGGCTCTCATCCCGCTGGACCCCTTCAGTTGGCACAGGCACTGAATGTATGCGAACCATGTCGCTCATGCCGATGCGCGAATTGCATCAGGGATGGGGCTTTTTCACCATGGGGCAACTCTGGAGCGGCCTGGGCACGCCGCTGCCCCAAGCTCAGCTGAGGGACAGCGCTGCAGGCGGCAACCCGGCCTGATGGCGAGCCCACATGGCGCGGTAGAGCGTCTCCAGGCTGCGCGCATGGCCAGGCACGTCGAACAGTGGCGCATGCACCCGCAGAGCCGCCAGCCTGAGGCGCAGGGCCCGCAGCCGGGCCGGGTCGGTCGCCAGCGAGGCGGCCAGTGCGGCATAGGCCACCAGGTCATGCGTGACAAGTTCCGGCAGGCCCACTGCGCGCAGCAGGCTGCCCGCCACGCGGGAGGCAAAGGTCTCGCCCGCACAGGTCACCAGCGGCACGCCGGCCCACAGCGCATCGCTGGCCGTGGTGTGGGCGTTGTACGGCGAGGTGTCCAGCGCCAGGTCTGCCAGTTGCAGCCTCGCCAGATGAGCCGCGTGGGGCTGGTCCTCGGCAAACACCAGGCGATGCGGCGCAATGCCGCGCTGCATCGCCTCCTGCCTCAGGTTGCCCTCGGCCTGATCGCTGTGCAGCAGCCACAGCACGCTGCCGGGCACCTGGGCCAGCAGCTGGCACCAGATGTCGAACATCGCCGGCGTGAACTTGTAGGCCTGGTTGAAGCAGCACAGCACCAGTCCCTGCTCGGGCAGCCCGGCCGCGGCACGGCTGGGCGCTGGCGGCAACGCCATGCTGCGGCCGTGCGGCTGGTAGCTGTGCGGCATGCAGGCCAGTGCCTCGCTGTAGTCGCCTGCCCGGTCCTGCGGGGTGATGAAATGGTCGCTGATCAGGTAGTCGCAAAAGCCGCCGCCCAGCGTGCCTGGATAGCCCAGGAAGCTCACCTGCAGCGGCGCCGGCCGGTAGGTCAGCAGCGCGGTGCGGGTCCCGGCGGTGTAGCCCTTGAGATCGACCAGGATGTCGATGCCGTCGGCATGAATGGCGCGCGCGGCCTGCAGGTCGTCCAAGCCGCTGATGTCGTGGAACTGCGCGAAGCATCTGGCCAGCCGCTGGCGCATGCCCAACCCGTCGTCCGCGCCATGGCTGTAGGCGTGCAGCTCGAAATCGGCCGCGTCGTGCGCCTCCAGCATCTCCACCATCAGCAGCGCGGTGGCGTGCTGGTGAAAGTCGCAGGAGAGGTAGCCGATGCGCAGCCGGCGCGTGGCAGGCCCAGGGCCGGGCGCTGCCAGCAGATCGGTGCTGGCGAATTCCCGCGCCAGCAAAGCGCGCTCGTCGGCACTGGCTGCAAGTCGCGCGGCCATCCACTGGTCTGCGCAGTCACGTTGATCGGCTGCGCTGATGCCCGGCAGCGACAGCAGATGGAAGGGTGGCAACCGGCCCTGCTCGCCAGGGTCTGCCAGCATGGCCAGGGCCCGCGCTGGCCACTGCGCAAAGTCTTCCCACTCGCACCAGGCACGACTGCGCGCGTAGTGGTGCATGGGCGAGCGGGGCGGCGTGCACGCGATGGTCATGCGGGCAAGCCGCAAGATCCGCGCCGCCAGCGCGCCTGCCCATGCGACAGCGCCTTGCGCAAGGTCAAGACCGGGACGACAGGCCGTGCCCAGACTCGCTTCATTCTTCAAAGCATGACTGCAGTGCGCAAGCGCGTGTGTCCCATGACCACCACCACCCCGAACACCACCAGCACCAACACGCCTCTTCCCCCATCGACAGCAGCAGCGCCAGCCGCAGGCAAGCGCCTGCTCGTCCAACGCGCCGGTCTCCTGGCCGGGCTCGCCGCCCTGCTGGCGGTGCTGCTGATGCCTGCTGCCACCGGCCTGCCGCCGGCCGGCCAGGTGATGCTCGGCATCCTGGCCTTCGCGGTGATCGTCTGGATCACCGAAGCCCTGGACTACGCCGTCAGCGCCGTCGTGATCGGCGCCTTGATGACATTCGCACTGGCCCAGGTGGCGGAACCCGGCAAGGCCGCGGCCAGCGCCATGGGCACCAGCGCGGCACTGAATCTCGCGCTCTCTGGCTTCTCCAACAGCGCCGTGGCCCTGGTGGCCGCGGCCTGCTTCATCGCTGCCGCGATGAGCGCCACCGGGCTGGACCGACGCATCGCGCTGCGAGTGCTTTCGCATGTGGACGCCAACTGCCGCCACATCGTCATCGGTGCCATGGTGGTTGGCTTTCTGCTGTCCTTCATCGTGCCGAGCACGACCGCCCGCGTGGCCTGCCTGGTGCCCATCATGATGGGCTTCATCCGTGCGTTCCAGGTGGACCGCAAAAGCCGCTTCGCAGGCTTGCTGGTGATCACCGCGGCGCAAACCGCCAGCGTCTGGAACATCGGCATCAAGACCGCCGCCGCGCAGAACATGGTGGCCATCGGCTTCATCGAGAAACAGTTCCAGACCAGCATCACCTGGCTGGACTGGTTCATCGCCGGGGCGCCCTTCTCTGCGGCGCTCACCATTGCGCTGTACTTCATCATGACGCGCATGATGAAGCCCGAGATGGACGAAGTCCCCGGCGGGCAGGCAGCCATCCGCCAGCAGCTGGCCGAGATCGGCCCCACCACCGCGCGCGAGTGGAAGCTCCTGGGCATCGTGCTCGCGCTGCTGGGCCTGTGGTCCACCGAGAAGGTGCTGCACGACTTCGACACCTCTTCCACCACCATTGCCGCCGTTGCGCTGATGCTGATGCCACGGATCGGCGTGATGGACTGGAAGGAATCCCAGCGCGGCTTTCCCTGGGGCACGGTGCTGCTGTTCGCCGTGGGCATCAGCGTGGGCACCGCGCTGCTCAAGACGCAGGCGGCCAGCTGGCTGGCCCAGCTCATCGTGCAGCACCTGGGCCTGCAACAGGCCAGCGCCTTCGCGATCCTGATCCTGCTCTCGCTGTTCCTGATCGTCATCCACCTGGGCTTCGCCAGCGCCACCGCACTGGCCTCGACCATGATCCCCATCGTCATCAGCGTGCTGGGCGCAGTGCAGACCCCAGGCATCAACATCATCGGCATGACCATGCTGCTGCAGTTCGTCATCAGCTTCGGCTTCATCCTGCCGGTCAACGCCCCGCAGAACATGATCGCCTACGGCACCGACACCTTCGAGGCCCGCGACTTCGTCCGCACCGGCCTGGTCATCACCGCCGCGGCCACCGCGCTGCTGCTTCTCTTCTCCCTCAGCTACTGGCCGTGGATGGGGTATCTGACGGTGAAAGGCTGACCGCCAGGGATTGCCGAGTAACCGCCCGCCAATCTTCGCGTTCGGCCACGGCGGACCCACGCGATAGACTTCTTGAGTTCCAACCACCGCGCGTCTTCGATCAACCAGACCTGAACGTCGATTGGCGACTTTCGGCCATGCCCAACGCGAGCGTGGCCACAGCAAGGTCAGAAGCGCGGCTCATCGGGTTCAAGCTCGGATATGCCATGACGGAGTCCAAGTACCAGGGCAATGCTGAACAAGTCCTGCGTGCCGCGGCGGATTCAGGCGGGATGCCGGACTAGGCGCGTGCCTGGGCAAGGTTCGCAACGACGCCTGGCGCCCGCCTGAACCGCCCTGGAGGACTGGCGAGATAACGGGCCGCCTCGGTCGTTGCGCCGCTCGGCGTCGGGCAGAGAGCCCGACCTTCGCGCCGCGCCTACGATCCGGCCTGTTCTCTCGCCAGCGCAGCACGCAGGACTTGTTCAGCATTGCCCCAGAGCTGGCTTGGCGGGGTGGATGAAATGTCGAGCGGAAACGGCGTCGCGCGTCAACTCATGCGGCTGCAACATGAGTGGGTGCGAGGCCAGGGATACGCGCTGCTGGAAACCTCGACGGACCAGGGCAACCTGGCGATGGCGCGCCTCAATCTGCAGGAAGGCTTCGAGGTGTGCGGGACGCGCGCGGAGCCTCACCGCTTGCAGGTTCTGTACCTCAAACAGCTGCGAGAATTGCTCGCGTCCTGATGCCTGCAGTCGGCCAGTAGCCGTCCTTCCCGACGCGCTCGAAGACCTTGCCTCACGCGCCGCCGTGGCCGTGTTCGGCAATTGGCCCGGCGAAGTCCAGCAGGTGCCGTGTGAGCAAGCAGCTGCGAGGCCGCGTCTGCTTCGATCAGGCCTGCCAGGCCTGCCGATGGTCACGGGCGTAGCGCTCGAAGCTGCCCGGCGCGCGGCCGGTGATCTGCGCCATCGCGTCGGTGGTGCGCTCGGCGTAGCCGGCCTTGAAGAAGCCCAGGAGCATCACCATGAGCTCGGCGTTGGGCTTCGGCAACCCGGCGCCCAGCAGCCCGTCGAGCATCGCCTCGGGCGGGATGTCCTGGAACGTGATGCGGCGGCCGCTTTCGCGCGACAGGATGGCAGCCACCTGGTCGTGGTTCAGCGCCTCGGGTCCGGTGAGGTCGAAGTCGCGGTTGGCCAGCGTGTCGCTGGTCAGCAGCACGGCGGCGGCGGCGGCGATGTCGCGTGTGTCGATGAAGCTGCCCTTGGCCGTGCCCACCGGCAGCAGGATCGTTCCCTGCGTGACGATGCTGGGCAGCCAGAAGGTATTGAAGTTCTGCATGAACCAGTTGGGGCGCAGGATGTTGTAGGGCAGGCCCGAGGCTTCGAGGTAGCGCTCGGCCCTGCGCAGCGGCGCGTTGTCGTCGGCGTTGGCGCCCATCATCGACATCAGCACCACCTTGCGCAGGCCATGGGCGCGCGCGGCGTCGATCAGCGGTGCCAGCAACTCGTCCTGGTTGGCGTGCCCCGGCAACGCCAGCAGGAAGGCAGCATCGGCGCCGGACAGGGCTTCGTTCAGGCCGCGTCGCGCGACGACGTCGAGCTGCACCTGGTCGGCAGCGGTCGGCGCGCGGCTGGTGGCCTTGCGCAGCTGATGGCCCTGCGCCGCGAGCACGCGGGAGAGTTCGGATCCGACGGTGCCGCTGGCGCCGACGACAAGGATCTTGGACATGATGACGGTCCTGTGGGGATTGAAGACACATTCATCGTCCATCCATTTGGTTGAACCATGAATGGACAAACGTACATATTTCATGTCCTGTAGTACGCGATTCATGGATAATTGATCAATGACAGCCGACCTGCTTGCCGACCTGCTGCGCGACAGCGGACTGCACCGCCGTGTGCTCGACCTGCATGTGCTGGAGTCCACGGTGGCGCTGCGCTTCCCCTGCGACCGCAGCATCGGGCTGCACCTGGTGTTGCGCGGCCCGGTCTACGTGCACGCGGCCGCACTGGCCGAACCGCTCGCGCTGGACAGCGGCGACGTCGCGGTGATAGCACGCGGCTGCGACCATCACCTCAGCGCGCAAGGGCGGATCGAGGGCCTGGAGGTGCGGTTCATCGGCGCCCCGGCCGACGCCGACGACGTGCCGGCGGCCGACGCCGGCTCGGTGATCAGCGGCGTCTACCAGTTCTGGAACACGCCGCTGCATCCCTTCTTTGCCGAGCTGCCAGCGTGGACGGTGCTGCGTGCCGCCATGCTGCCCAAGCTCGGGCCGCTGGCGCTCAGCACCAGCCTGGTCGAGGCCGAGCTGCGCGGCAGCCAAGCCGGTCGCTCGATCATCGTGCACGGCCTCCTCGACGTGGTGTTCGCCTATGCGATGCGCGAGGTCTGCGCACGCTGCGCGCAGGCCGGGGCCGGCTGGAGCCAGGCCTCGCGCGACCCGCAGCTCCAGCGTGCGCTGGCGCTGATGCACGAAGACTGCGCCCACCCCTGGACGCTGGGAGAGCTGGCGCAGCGCGCAGGTCTGTCGCGAACCGCGTTCGCCCAGCGCTTTCGAGACACCATGGGCGACACGCCGCTGAACCACTTGCGCACGCTCCGCATGCAGCGCGCGATGCAGCTGCTGTCCGAGACCGAGCAGCGGCTGGAGGTGGTAGCCGCAGCAGTGGGCTATCAGGACGCCTTTGGCTTCTCGAAGGTGTTCAAGCGCACCCTGGGCCTGTCACCGCGCGAGTTCCGCCAGCGCGACGCCGCCGAGCGCCAGCTGCCTTGGCGCTTTCGCAACGGCTGAGCGGGCCGCACGCCAGGCTTTGCCGGCTGGCGGCGGGCTCGTCCGTTGTGCAACAGGCCGGCGACGGCCCGCTTCCTCGTCCACTCTCGGCCAGGAACTTCTGGCCGTGGCGGGATAGCTTGATACCCCGGCACACGGCGTTCTTGACCGCTATGCCCTATGGCAGACGACCTTCGCCGACAAGCGCTTCTGGCCGGTTCCCGGAGGCCGTGGGCGGCTGCTTCCTGGATGCGCAACGCGTAGAGCCGTGGTTTGACTGTCGGGCAGCATTGGAGAGAACCGAAGGGCAGCTGAGGGTCGATAGCAGCTGACCGATCGCCCCGTTTGACCGGCCCTGCAGCAGCCGCCATGCCCTCAATACCCCACCTCAAACCACACCGGCTGCTTGCGCCTCAGCTCACGCAGCAACTCCAGGGTCTGTGGCACCAGGCCGTTGACGGCGTACCAGATTTCTTCGCGGCGGGGCTGGATGCCGTGGCGCAGCTTGTCGTGCAGGGTGGCCCAGCCGGGCCAGTCGACCTGCAGCAGGCGCTGGTGCAGCGCGGGGGTCATGTTGCCCATGGTGTGGGCCATGATGAGCAACTGGGCTTCGACGGCGCGCAGCGTGAGCGTGCTGGCGAAGAGTTCGTCTTCGTTCTGCATCTCGTGGGTGAGCGTGCCGATGGCGCGGCCGGTGTCCATCAGGATGTCGAACAGCGAGCGGTGGTACATGGTTCAGGCCGAGCTGCCCGGCACCACGGCGCAAGCGTCGTTGGCAGCGGCTGA
>NZ_VIDT01000449.1 GCF_006519715.1 Ideonella azotifigens | reverse complement strand
TTTCCACTTCGCGCCAGGCGCTGCCGTCGTCCTGCCGTTCGGGCCGCCATTGCAGCCTGGCGCGCACCTGGTCGTGCCCGTCAGTGAAGACGTGGGCGCTGACCTCGAAGGGCTCGCCGGCCACGCATTTGGCAGCAAAGCGGCCGTGGTCGATGCTCGGTTGCACCGCGGCGATGACCACGCGTACGCGGCCATCGGCCGGAAGTTCAGGGCCAGCAAGGAAACGGGTCTCGGCGGCAACATCGGACATGCCGCCGGTGTCGGCAATCGGCATGCCGATGCGTCCCCGGCGGCCGGTGCCGCGCCGCAGGGCAGGGCAGGGCAGGGCTCAGGCGCTCACGGCACCGAAGGTGCTGGCCGCACGGGCAGCGTGGATCGCCGGCATCCTGCCGCCTGTGTTGGCACGCTTGGGCGGGTCCTGTTTCAAGACACCCCGTGCCAGCAGGCAGCGCATCAGCGAGGTGGACACGCTCGCCACGCCTGGCCCCGCGTCGTCCACCCAGCGCAGCAGCATGCGGCGCTGGTTTCGCTCCAGCGTGCAGGGGCCGGCGGGGATCAGCAGCATTTCCTCACCCGCGCGCTCTTCCAGCCCCAGGCTGCAGGTGAGCAGGGCCTTGGTGCTGGGTGGCCGGCGGGTGCGTTGGGCCGGCGCGAGAGCGAGGGCGGGCGTCTGCAACACGACAGGGGCGAGGGCGGACAGGTCGATCATCACGGGGCACTTTCCTGCCCGCAGCGCTTGGGCATGACATGGACAACAGGGCCTGCTGCCCGAAAACCTCGGGGTTGCAAGCCACCGAGTCCGCCCTGGCAATCGGCGTGCCGACGGCCGCGCCGGCCCACGCCTCCGGCGCAGGCTGGCGCGGCATTCATCAGCGTTGCTGATCGTCAGAGCCGGGCTGGCGCTTGTCACCTTGCTGGTTGGCATTGTTCTGGTTGCGCTGTTGCGGGTCCTTGGGGTTTTGCTGGCCCTGCTGGCCCTGGGTGCCGCTGCGTTGCTGCTGTTGCTGCTGCGGGTCCAGCGGGCGTTTCTGGCCGCTGCCCTGGCCTTGCTGGCTGGCTTCCTGCTGCTTTTGCTGCGCTTCGTTGGGGCGGTTTTGTTGACTCATCATGGTCTCCTTGGACGATGGCTTCGATACAAACGCCGACGGTGTGCCGACGCCACCTCCGCGGCAATCACCGTGCCCAGGCGGCCCTCTGCAGGTAGGCCGGCGGGGCCCCGCGCCGCGCGATGCAGAAATTGCCGCAGCGGTGACCGCCGCGCCGCGGATGTAACAGGCTTCATGCCACCCCTCATTTCCGCCGAAGACACGGAGCAGGCTGGCCCTAAGGTTGCGTGCAATGCGTCGTGGAATGCCGGAGATGCCTGTGAAGCAGTCTTTGTGGGCCCGGGGGTGGGCCATTGTGAGCCTCGGTCTTGTGCAGAACCTGGCAGGCTTGCCGGTCGCTGCAGCGGAGCTGACGGCCCTGGAAACCAGCTGGATGAAGGCCGTCTGGCCGGTCGTCGCCTTTGCCAAGGAAAGCCGGCTGCCGCTGGACATCGTGGTGCAGCCGCAGCCCGGTCCCGGTGCGGCGCCAATCGCGATGGCTTTTGTCGAAGGCCGCTGCAAGCTGGTCTTCACGCTGCGCGGCAACCCCGAAGCCCAGGCCACGCTGGACCGTCTGGCCCCCGAACTGCAGAACCCCGCGCTGGAGCTGATGGCCGCGCACGAGCTGGCCCACTGCCGCCGTCACCTGGACGGCGCCTGGTACGGCCTGCCCGCAGGCCTGTCTTGGCAGGAGCCGCAAGGCCTCGCGCCGGAGCTGCAGGCCGACTACCGCGAGATGAAGGCGGTGCGCCGCGAGGAAGGTTATGCCGACCTGGTCGGCCTGGCCTGGGCCCAGCAGCACCATGCCGAGCTCTACGCCCGGCTGCACACCTGGCTGATGACCGAACGCTCGACCGACCGCGTGCCCGGCACCCACCACGACACCGTCGCCTGGCTGCGCCTGGCCAGCCACGACGCCGGCCCGGCCGACCGCTCGATCTTCGTGGCGCCCGAGGCGCTCTGGGAAACCGGGCTCAACGCCGAACCTTGAGCGAGACGCCGAGAACGGCATGCGCTCAGGGCCTTTCGGGGCCCTGAGCGCATTCCGGGGGTCACGCGGGGCGCAACGCTCAATGGGCCGCGCCAGCCTGGGCTTGCGGCGACAGCTTGAACACCGCCACGGCCTGCACCAGTTGCTGTGCCTGGGCCTTCAGGCTCTCTGCGGCAGCGGCGCTCTCTTCGACCAGCGCGGCGTTCTGCTGGGTGGCCTGGTCCATCTGGCTGACGGCCATGCCCACCTGCTGCACGCCGTGGCTCTGCTGGGTGCTGGCCGACGTGATCTCGGCCACGATGCTGCTGACGTGCTGAATGGCGCTGACGATCTCGCCCATGGTCACGCCGGCCTGATCGACCTGAACAGTGCCTTGCTCGACCTGCGCCATGCTGCGACCGATCAGGGACTTGATCTCCCTGGCCGCCTCGGCGCTGCGCTGCGCCAGGCTGCGGACTTCGGAGGCCACCACCGCGAAGCCGCGGCCCTGCTCACCAGCGCGGGCGGCTTCCACCGCCGCGTTCAAGGCGAGGATGTTGGTCTGGAAGGCAATGCCGTCGATCACGCCGATGATGTCGCCGATCTTGCGGCTGCTGTCGTTGATGCCCTGCATCGTGGTGACGACCTGGCCGACGACGTCGCCGCCTCGTGCGGCCACGGCACATGCGCCGTGCGCCAGCTGGTGGGCCTGCTTGGCGCTGTCGGCGTTGTTGCGCACGGTGCCGCCAAGCGCTTCCATCGTGGAGGCGGTCTGCTGCAGCGCGCTGGCCTGCTGTTCGGTGCGGCCCGACAAGTCCTGGTTGCCCAGGGCGATCTGCCCGCTGGCCGTGGCCACGCCTTCGGCCGAGCTGCGGACCATCGCCACGGCATTCGCAAAACTGGCGGTCATCTGCGTCAGCGCGGCCATCACGCTGCTCGAATTCGCCTTGCCATGGATGGGGCTCAGGATCAGGTTGCCCTGTGCAATGCTGTTCATCGCGCCAACGACGGCATCCGGCTCGGCGCCCAGCCGGCGCTGGATCCAGGACCGCGCGTAGAACAGGGAACCGATTGCCGACACGATCACCAGCGCAAGGCTGGCCAGCGCCGCTGCGTACCAGTGCCGGCGCAAGGCGTTGGCGTCAGCCACCGCCGCCGCCGTGCGCTGGTCCAGCATGCCGAAGAACTCGTCGACCGGCTTCATGATCTTGGCCTTGTAGCGGTGGTAGTCGGCGTTGTGCATCAAGGCCTGGGCCTGCGCCCGGTCGGGCTCGCCGGTCTTGCTGAAGCCGCCATTGCCGTCCGCGTATTGGCCCTTCACCATGTTCATCGCGATGGTCTCTGTCTTGACCAGGTCGTCAGAGTTCGCCGCGGCTTCCTTGAGCTTGGCGAACTCGGCTTGCGTGAAGCCAGCAGCCTTCATGCTGTCCAGCAGCGGCACGCTGGCGCTGCTGCCTTCATGGCCAGGCCCGGAGGGCACGATGTTGGCCGCGCGGAAGTCCCAGTAGATTCTTTCGTAGCCGGGCGGGCGCGGCTTCTTGCCATTGCGGATGTCCAGCACTTCGAAGTACTGCTGCTCCCACATCGGGTCGCCGCTGACGACGTAGGTGCGCGCCAGGCGGGTCAGGTCATCCGAGCTTTGACGCAATTCGTCGGCCAGCAGTGCAGACACGTGGCGCGACTCGTGCGCGGCCGACAGCCTGTCGCTCGCTGCGCCCACCTGATAGATCGACATGACGAGCAACAGCGTGGCGATGGCCGTGCTGATCAGTGCGGTTCCGAACAACTGCTTGATGGATCTCATTCTGCTTCTGCCTTGTGACGTCTGGAATAGACACACTCACGCTTGGGTGAGCCCTCGGCAGTGATATCGGAAAGCGCGAGGCAAAGTTGACTGGCCTGTTCCTTCGTCGTTCAGGCCGCCGAGGCCGGCAGGCCGAACACCGCGTCGAAGGCCCAGTTCATCAGGTAGGTGTAGACCAGGAAAAAGGCGATCAGGCCGACTTCCAGCGACACCGCGTGCCAGAAGCTGATCTGCAGCAACAGCATCATCACCGGCACCAGCAGCAGCGTCAGTCCACCTTCGAACAGCACCGCGTGCGCCGCCCGGCGCGCAAAGCTGCGGCCGCGTGTTGTCTGCCGCGCTTCCCAGCGCTCGAACAGCGCGTTGAACACCATGTTCCACAGCACCGCGGCCACCGAGGCCGCCACCGCCACGGCACCGGCCGCCGGCAGCGGGTGGCCCAGCGCCTGCATGATCAGGCTGTTGGCCGCGATGGCACCCACCTCGAAGAGGGTCACGTAAAGCACCCTGCGGCGCAGCCCTTGCAATCCTGGCCCATTCATCGGGGCACCTCTTCCAACATGCGAAAAGCCGCGAGCGTAGTGTTGCTGGCTGAAAGCTGCCAGTCGGCTGCTGTCAGTTAAGCTGACAGCATGTTCAGCAGCGAAGCCGTGCGCGTGTTCCTGACCGTGGTGGATCACGGCTCGTTTTCGGCCGCGGCCCGCGCTTTGGGCCGCATGCCTTCGGCTGTCAGCATGGCTGTTGCCCAGCTGGAGGCCGAGCTGGACCTGCAGTTGTTC
>NZ_VIDT01000448.1 GCF_006519715.1 Ideonella azotifigens | reverse complement strand
GCGGATGGACGGCAGCCGCGCGCCAGCCGGCAGTTGGCCGCTGGCCACCAGCGACCGCACGCCGGCCTCGATCTGGTCGGCCAGGGCCACGGGGGAGTCGCGATCGATCGAGAACATCGCGGCAGTCTAGGTGCGCAGCATCGAGACGGCCAGCACCGCGAGCGTCAGCCCCATCAGCGCATTGAAGGCGCGTTGGCGCCGTGGGTCGGCCAGGAAGCCGCGGATGCCCGCGCCGAACATCACCCACACCGAGTTGCACGGAAAGCCGATGGCCCAGCCGACCAGCCCGATCAGCAGCGCACCGGCCAGCGGCGGCATGCCGGCCGGCATGAAGACGGCACCCAGCGTCAGCGCCTTGATCCAGCTCTTGGGGTTGACTGCCTGGAACGCCGCCGCCTGCCAGAAGCCCGGCTGCCGGCCGGCGCGGGCCTGCGTTCCGGTGCGCGTGCGCGCCATCTGCCAGGCCAGCCACAGCAGGTAGGCCACGCCCACCAGCCGCAGCACCGCATGCAGCCGCGGGTGCGCCAGCAGCAGGCTGCCCAGCCCCAGGCCGCACAGGACGGTCTGCAGGAACAGGCCCATGTTGATGCCGAAGATGAACGGCAGGCTGCTGCGGTAGCCCTGGTTGGCGCCCAGCATGGCCAGCATCACGTTGTTCGGCCCGGGCGTGCCGGACATCACCAGGCAGTAGGTCAGCAAGGGCATCCAGTCGGTGTTCGTCATGCTGTGCAGCGTAGGCGGCCGGGTCGTCGCTGCCCAGGCACAACGGCGCTGCGTCTTGCCGCATCTGTGCGGGTGCCGGCACCCGCACAACGGTGCTCCAATGCAGCGGCTTTCACTGCATGATCCACCGCCATGCCCACCTCGAAAAAAGCCGGCAAAGCCGCAGCGTCCAAGCCCGAACTGAAGCTGCGCATGCGAATTTCGCTGGGTGAACTGGTGGGCGTGGGCCCGGGCAAGGTGGCCTTGCTGGAAGCGCTGGCCGAGACCGGCTCCATCACCGCGGCGGCCAAGTCGCTGGACATGTCCTACCGTCGCGCCTGGCTGTTGGTCGACGAGCTGAACCGCGCGCTGCGGCAGCCGGCGGTCAGCTCGGCGGTGGGCGGCCAGCGCGGCGGCGGCAGCCAGCTGACGGACACCGGCCGCGAGGTGATTGCGCTTTACCGCAGCATCGAGGCCCAGGCACTGAAGGCTTGCCAGGCCGACATCCGCAAGCTGATGAAGCTGATGGCCGGCTGAGCCACGCCAGGGCGAGCGTTGTGCACTGCGATATATTGCGCTGCCTTCCTTGCCTTCTTCCTCGGACTGCACAGCATGACCTTCCCCTGGACTTTGAAGCCCCTGCGCCAAGGCGTGTTCGCTGCGCTGGCCCTGCTCAGCCTGGCCACGCACGCGGCCGAGCTGACCGTCTCGGCCGCCGCCAGCCTCAGCAACGCCTTCAAAGACCTGGCGCCCAGCTTCGAGGCGCAGAACCCCGGCACCAGGCTGTTGTTCAATTTCGCAGCGTCCGACGCCTTGCTGGCCCAGATCGCCAAGGGCGCGCCGGTGGACGTGTTCGCCTCGGCCGACCAGGAGACCATGGACAAGGCCGAGCAGCAGAAGCTGCTGGCAGTGGGCAGCCGGCGCAACTTCGCGGCCAACAGCCTGGTGCTGATCACGCCGCTGGAGGGCGGCCTGCCGCTGCAGTCACTGGCCGACCTGGGCAGGTCTGAAGTCAAACGCATTGCACTCGGCAAGCCCGAAGGCGTGCCGGCCGGGCGTTATGCCAAGGGCACGCTGGAGGCGGCCAGGCTGTGGCCAGTGGTCGAGCCCAAGGCGGTCTACGCGCAGAACGTGCGCCAGGCGCTGGACTATGTGGCCCGCGGCGAGACCGAGGCCGGCTTTGTCTACGCGACCGATGCCGCGGTGCAGAAGGACAAGGTCAAGGTGGTGCTGACCGTGCCGACCGAAACCGCCATCAGCTACCCCATTGCGGTGATCGAAGGCAGCGCCAATGCCGACGCCGCGCGCAAGTGGCTGGCGCACGTGCTGTCGCCGGCCGGCCAGGCCGTGCTGGCGCGCCACGGTTTTCAGAAGCCTTGATCGAGGGCCGCAGTGGACGCAGCCTGGATCGCCCTCGCGCTGTCACTGAAGGTGGCCGGCTGCGCCACCGCGCTGAACCTGGTGCTGGGCACGGCGGCGGGTTTTGCGCTGGCGCGGCTGCGCTTTCCTGGCCGCGAACTGGTGGATGCGCTGCTGACGCTGCCGCTGGTGTTGCCGCCCACGGTGCTGGGCTATTACCTGCTGGTGCTGCTGGGCAAGCGTGGCTGGCTGGGCGGCTGGCTGTACCAGCACTTCGGCATCCAGCTGATCTTCACCTGGCAGGGCGCCGTGCTGGCCGCCAGCCTGGTGGCCTTTCCGCTGGTGTTGAAGTCGGCCCGCGCCGCCTTCGAGGGCGTGGAGCCGCAGCTGGAGCAGGCCGCCCGCGTGCTGGGCCTGGGCGAATGGGCGGTGTTCTTCCGCGTGACGCTGCCGCTGGCCTGGCGCGGCGTGCTGGCCGGGGTGCTGCTGGCGTTTGCACGCGCCTTGGGCGAATTCGGCGCCACGCTGATGGTGGCCGGCAGCATCCCGGGCCGCACGCAAACGCTGTCGGTCGCGATCTACGAGGCCGTGCAGGCGGGCCAGGACGACACCGCCAACCTGCTGGTGCTGATCACCTCGGTGACCTGCGTGGCGGCGCTGCTGCTGGCCGGGCGGTTGGCGCCGGCGCGGAATGCCGCGACATGAATCCCGCACGGCCGCCCGAAGGGGCTCGCATCGAAGCCGCTGGCGGCGAAGGTTTGGCAGTCCGTTGGGACGTGGCGATCCGCAAGCGCTTGAGCGGCGGCGGGCGGCAGTTCGAGCTGAACGTGGCGTTCCAGTCCGACGCGCAGCGCGTCGTGCTCTACGGCCCGTCGGGCGCCGGCAAGAGCCTGACGCTGCAGGCCATTGCCGGCCTGCTGAAGCCCGACCACGGCCACATCCGCTTTGGTGGCCAGACCTGGTTTGACGCCGCAGCCGGCGTCAACCAGCCCGCGCGCAGCCGCCGATTGGGATACCTGTTTCAGGATTACGCGCTGTTCCCGCACCTCACGGTGCAACAGAACATTGGCTTCGGCCTGCAGAGGGGTTGGCTCAATCCCGGCGCCCGCAGGGGCAGCGAGGCCGTGCAGCATTGGCTGCAAGCCTTCGAGTTGGGTGAGATGGCCGGCCAGCGGCCGCACCAGCTCTCGGGCGGCCAGCGCCAACGCGTTGCACTGGCGCGCGCGCTGGTCAATCAGCCGCAGGTCTTGCTGCTGGACGAGCCTTTTTCCGCGCTGGACCCGGCGCTGCGCGGCCGCATGCGCGACGAGCTGCAGGCGCTGCTGGACCGCATCAAGCTGCCGATGCTGATGATCACGCACGACCCGGAGGACCTGGCGCGATTTGGCGAGCACCGGCTGCTGATCAGCAGCGGCACCATCAGCCGTTGACTCGTTGAATCAGGACTGGGGTACGGCGCACAGCCTGCGGAAGGGCGCATGCAGCAACTCGCGCCGGTGCCAGCCGGTGCCGTCGATGATCGCGTACTCGGCTGCGTAGCAGCCGTCTTCCGAGGCGATCTCCACGTACAGCGTCGGCTTGGCCTTGCCGCCGCCATGCTCGCAGACATAGACGAACAGGCTCTCCGGCCGCTGTTCGGCCAGCAGCTTGCGGAACAGCGCGCGGCGTACCGGCGCATCGGCCAGCATCGCCGCGTCGTCCACGCCGCGCGTGGCCGGGGGAATCCATTCGGTGCCCAGCATCTGGCCGGGAATGCAGCCGTCCATCTCGATCGCGTACAGCTGGCCATCCAGCGTCATGCCGCGGCGGATGTTGGTGCGCAGCGGCGTGAACACTTCACGAAAAGCCGAGTTCAGGTCGGCTGACTCCATGAAGCGGTGCTGGCGGCTGCCGCGGTGGTCGTCCATGGGCAGGGAAAAAGCCGGGTTGCGCGTGTTCATGGCAGTTCTTCGGCCATGCGCGCAAAGGCTTTAGCCGGCAATCACCCGAAAAGCGGGTCAACCCGGTAGTGATCCGGCCGCCGCGGCCTGCGGCAGGCCGCTGACGAGCTGGGCCAGCACCTGGCGGGCCTGGCGGGTCAGGGCGCTGGGGCGCTTGTGGGCCGAGGTGGTGAGGCACAGCACGCTGTTGAGCAAGGGCGTGAGCGGGCGCACGGTGAGCAGGTCGCCGCGGCCGGAGGCGACCACGGCGCTGGGCGTGAGCACGGCGTGGCCGTAGCCGGCGCAGACCAGGTCGATCAAGGCAGCGACGCTGGAGACTTCCCAGGCGACCTGCAGCTTCAGGCCGGCCAGCAGGGTCTGGGTTTCGAGCAGGCGGCGGATGACGTGGGCACGCTCGGGCAGCACCAGCGGGAACTGCGGCAGCTCGGCCAGCGGCAGGCTGCGTGGCGTGCTGCGGCGCGGCTGGCCAGTGGCTGGCGAGACCAGGCCCAGCGGCTCGCTGAGCAGTGGCTCGAATTCGAGCTCGGGCTGCGGCTCGGGGTTGTAGACCAGGCCGAGGTCGACCCGGCCGGAGACGATCCATTCGGCGATGTGGCTGGACAGTCCTTCGACGACGGCGAGCCGGGCGCGCGGCAGCTGGC
>NZ_VIDT01000447.1 GCF_006519715.1 Ideonella azotifigens | reverse complement strand
CCGCTGTGGCGAGGGCGTGTTCCGCCTGGCGCTGGCGCGCAGTCGCACGCCAGCCGAGGTGTGGAAGCTGTTGACGCTGCCGGCCTGACCGGGCGCCGCAAAGGGCGTCTTGATACTTTCTTGATACCCGGCTGCCGAGTCTTGGCACCGTCTTGATGCCCCGATTTTTACGATGAGCGCATGTTTCAAGGAGGGCGTCCCATGGATGTCGTTTACATCGCGCTGAGCGTCGTGTGCTGGCTGTTGCTGGTGGGCATGGCGCAGGGTTGCGCAAAGCTGGGAGGGACCGAGAAATGAGCGGTCTGGTCATCTTGAGTGGCATCGTCGCGGCAGGCCTGCTGGTCTACCTGGTGGCGGTCTTGCTGCAGCCGGAGAAGTTTTCATGAATGCACATGGCTGGACTTTGCTGGCCGTCTACAGCGTTGTGCTGTGGCTGCTGGCCATGCCGATGGGGCGCTACATCGCCGCGGTGATGGAAGGGCGGCTGCGCTGGGCGGGCCGCATCGAGGCCGGGCTGTGCCGGCTCTGCGGCGTCAAGCCCGAGGCGGAGATGGGCTGGCTGCAGTACGCGCTGGCGCTGTTGCTGTTCAACGGCCTGGGCGTGCTGGCGGTGTATGCGCTGCAGCGGCTGCAGCTGTGGCTGCCGCTGAACCCGCAGGGCATGGCCAACGTGTCGCCCGACTCGTCTTTCAACACCGCGATCAGCTTCGCCACCAACACCAACTGGCAGGGCTACGTGGGCGAAACCACGATGAGCTACCTGACCCAGATGCTGGGCCTGGCGGTGCAGAACTTCTTCTCCGCGGCCACCGGCATCGTGGTGGTGATCGCCTTGATCCGCGGCTTCGCACGGCACTCGGCCAAGGCCATCGGCAACCTGTGGGTGGACCTGACGCGGGCCACGCTGTGGCTGCTGCTGCCGCTGTGCATGGTCTATGCGGTGTTCCTGGCGCAGCAAGGCGTGGTGCAGAACTTCGATGCCTACCCGGTGGTGCACACCCTCGAGACGCAGCACTACGAAACGCCGAAGCTGGATGCCGAAGGCCAGCCCATCAAGGGCGCTGACGGCCAGCCGGTGACGGAGCCGCAGCAGACCCGCGAGCAGACGCTGGCGATGGGCCCGATCGCCTCGCAGGAGGCAATCAAGATGCTGGGCACCAATGGTGGCGGCTTCCTGAACGCCAACTCGGCGCACCCGTACGAGAACCCGACGCCGCTGACCAACTTCGTGCAGATGCTGTCGATCTTCCTGATCCCGGCCGGGCTGTGCTTTGCGTTCGGCCGCATGGTGCAGGACAGGCGCCAGGGCTGGACGGTGGCGGCTGCAATGGGCGTGCTGTTCCTGGTCGGCGCGGTGGCCGCGATGAGCTTCGAGCAGCAGGGCAACCCGCTGCTGGCGCCGCTGGGCGTGGACCAGGGCATGAGCCTGGCCCAGGCCGGCGGCAACATGGAAGGCAAGGAGACGCGCTTCGGCATTGCCGACACCGCCTTGTTCGCCACCATCACCACCGACGCCTCCTGTGGCGCGATCAACGGCTGGCACGACTCGTTCACGCCGCTGGGCGGGCTGGTGCCGCTGGTCAACATGCAGCTGGGCGAGGTGGTGTTCGGCGGCGTGGGCACGGGGCTGTACGGCATGCTGATCTTCGCGATCCTGGCGGTCTTCATCGCCGGGCTGATGATCGGCCGCACGCCGGAGTACCTGGGCAAGAAGATCGAGGCGCACGAGATGAAGATGAGCTCGATTGCCATCCTCGTCACGCCGCTGCTGGTGCTGCTGGGCACCGCCATTGCAGTGCTGAGCCCTGCCGGGCAGGCGGGCGTGGCCAACCCCGGCGCGCATGGCTTCTCCGAGATCCTCTACGCCTTCACCTCGGCGGCCAACAACAACGGCAGCGCGTTCGGCGGGCTGTCGGCCAACACGCCGTTCTACAACGTGCTGCTGGGCATTGCGATGTGGTTCGGCCGCTTCGGCGTGATCGTGCCGGTGCTGGCGATTGCCGGCTCGCTGGCAGCGAAGAAGCGCATCGCCACGACATCCGGCACCCTGCCCACGCATGGCCTGCTGTTCGGCGGCCTGCTGATCGGCATCGTGCTGCTGGTGGGCCTGCTGAACTATGTGCCAGCACTGGCACTCGGCCCGGTCGTTGAGCACCTGGTGCTCTGGAAGTGAGTGAGTTCCCATGACACGCAAGAGCTTTTCATTGTTCGACCCCGCGCTGGCCAGGCCGGCCGTGGTCGACGCCTTTCGCAAGCTGAGCCCACGGGTGCAGTGGCGCAATCCGGTGATGTTCGTCGTCTACGTCGGCAGCATCCTGACCACCGGCCTGTGGCTGCAAGCCGCTTTTGGCCAGGGCGCCACGCAAGGCTCGCCCGGCTTCACGCTGGCGGTGGCGCTGTGGCTGTGGTTCACGGTGCTGTTCGCCAACTTCGCCGAGGCCCTGGCCGAGGGCCGCAGCAAGGCCCAGGCGGCCTCGCTGCGCGGGCTGAAGAAGCAGACCTGGGCCAAGAAGCTGGAAGAGCCGCGCCACGGCTCGTCCTGGCATCCGCTGGAATCGACCGAGCTGCGCAAGGGCGCGGTGGTGCTGGTCGAGGCGGGTGACGTGGTGCCGGCCGACGGTGAGGTCATCGAAGGCGTGGCCTCGGTGGACGAGAGCGCCATCACCGGCGAATCGGCCCCGGTGATTCGCGAGTCGGGTGGCGACTTCAGCGCCGTGACCGGTGGCACCCGCGTGCTGTCGGACTGGATCGTGGTGCGCGTGAGTGCCAACCCCGGCGAAACCTTCATCGACCGCATGATCGCGATGGTCGAAGGTGCCAAGCGCCAGAAGACGCCCAACGAGATTGCGCTGACCATCCTGCTGGTCGCGCTGACCATCGTCTTCCTGGCGGTGACCGTCACGCTGCTGCCGTTCTCGGTCTTCAGCGTGCAGGTGGCCGGCGCCGGCACGCCCATCAGCGTGACCGTGCTGATCGCGCTGCTGGTCTGCCTGATCCCGACCACCATCGCTGGCCTGCTCTCGGCCATCGGTGTGGCCGGCATGAGCCGCATGATGCAGGCCAACGTGATTGCCACCTCCGGCCGCGCGGTCGAAGCCGCGGGCGACGTGGACGTGCTGTTGCTGGACAAGACCGGCACCATCACGCTGGGCAACCGCCAGGCCTCTGCCTTCATCCCGGCGCCCGGCGTGAGCGACGTGGAACTGGCCGATGCGGCCCAGCTCGCCTCGCTGGCCGACGAGACGCCCGAGGGCCGCAGCATCGTGGTGCTGGCGAAGCAACTGCACCCGCTGCGCGACCCCGGCTTCCAGGCCGAAGGCGCTAGCTTCGTGCCCTTCACCGCGCAGACCCGCATGAGCGGCGTGGACCTGCCGGCTGGTGGCAACACGCGGCAGATCCGCAAAGGCGCGGCCGATGCGCTGCGCCGCCACGTCGAGGCGCTCGGCGGCAGCTTCCCGGCGAACCTGTCGGCCACGGTGGAAGACGTGGCCCGCCGCGGCAGCACACCGCTGGCGGTGTCGGACGGTGCCCGTGTGCTGGGCATCATCGAGCTGAAGGACGTGGTCAAGAGCGGCATCAAGGAACGCTTTGCCGAGCTGCGCCGCATGGGCATCAAGACCATCATGGTGACCGGCGACAACCGGCTCACTGCCGCGGCGATCGCCGCCGAAGCCGGCGTGGACGACTTCCTCGCCGAGGCCACGCCGGAGCAGAAGCTCGCGCTGATCCGCCAGCACCAGGCCGAGGGCCGGCTGGTGGCGATGACGGGCGACGGCACCAACGACGCGCCCGCGCTGGCCCAGGCCGACGTGGCGGTGGCGATGAACTCCGGCACCCAGGCGGCCAAGGAGGCCGGCAACATGGTGGACCTGGACAGCAATCCGACCAAGCTGATCGAGGTGGTGGAAACCGGCAAGCAGATGCTGATGACGCGCGGCTCGCTGACCACCTTCAGCATTGCCAATGACCTGGCCAAGTACTTCGCCATCATCCCGGCCGCCTTCGTCAGCACCTATCCGCAGCTGGGCGCGCTGAACGTGATGCAGCTGGCCAGCCCGAACTCTGCCGTGATGTCGGCCGTGATCTTCAACGCGCTGATCATCGTCTTCCTGATCCCGCTGGCGCTCAAGGGCGTGCGCTACCGGCCGCTGGGCGCCGCGGTGCTGCTGCGCCGCAACCTCGCGGTCTACGGCCTGGGCGGCGTCATCGTGCCCTTCATCGGCATCAAGGCCATCGACCTGCTGCTCAGCGCCGCCGGTTGGGTCTGAACTCGAAAGCCATCATCATGAAAAACCTCATCCGCCCTGCCGTCAGCCTGTTCGTGGTGCTCACCGCGATCACTGGCCTGGCGTATCCGCTGGTCGTCACCGCCGTCGCGCAGACAGCCTTTCCCGAGCAGTCCCACGGCAGCCTGCTGCGCAATGCCGCAGGCCAGCCTGTCGGCTCCAAGCTGATTGGCCAGGCCTTCAGCGAGCCGAAATACTTCTGGGGCCGGCCCTCGGCCACCAGCCCGATGGCCAACAACGCCGCCAACTCCGCCGGCACCAACGTCGGCCCGCTGAACCCGGCGCTGGTGGATGCGGTGAAGGCCCGCGTGGCCGCGCTGCAGGCCGCCGACCCGGGCAACACGCAACCCGTGCCGGT
>NZ_VIDT01000446.1 GCF_006519715.1 Ideonella azotifigens | reverse complement strand
TCGCGGCCAGCGCCTGGTCCAGCCGCACCCGGTAGTCCTGCTCGCGGTAGTAGGCATCGGCCTGGGCCGCGTCGATGTCCAGCATGCGCTGCATGGCGCGCCTGGCTTCGTCGGGATGCCGGGCCATGAACCGCTCGGCGCGCAGCAGCGCATGCAGCACGCGCCGCATGTCCGGCCCGCGCCGCTCCATCAGGCCCTGCGGCGCGACGATGTTGAAGTATTGGGTGTAGACCCGCGGGCTGGGCAGCACCAGCGCGTCGCTGCCCAGTTGCTTGAGCGTCAAAGAGGCCAGCGGCTCCCAGATCGCCACCGCGTCCAGCTCGTGCACCGACAGCGCCTGCGGCAGCTGCGTGGGGTCGAAGTTCTGCACCTTGACGCCTGCCGGGTCGATGCCGTTGAACAGCAGCAGGCTGTCGACGAAATAGTGGGCCGAGCTGCCGGTCACCGTGCCCACACGCTTGCCAGCCAGGTCCCGCACAGCCCGGATGCCGGCGCTGCGCCGCGCGATCAGCTTGATCTGGTGCGACGAGGCGCTGATGGTCGCCAGGATGCTGAGGTCGTAGCGCTCGCTCAAGGCAACGATCAGCTCCGATGCGGTGGCCAGGTCGGCCCGCCCGCTGCGCACGGCCTCTGCGCACTCGCGCCCGCTGTTGCACGGCAGCAGCTTGAGCTGCAGCCCCTCGGCCTCGAAATAACCTTCGTCCTGCGCCACCTGGACCGGCAGTGTGACCGAGCCGCGCGACATGGCCAGCACCAGTGGCGCCGCCACGGCCGAGCCGGCCAACAGCCATGCGGCCAGCATGCCCACCAGTGCCCGCTTCATGACGCGTCCTCTGCAGAGGACGCCGCCAGCGCCAGCATGCGAAAGCCATTGCGCCCGCCGCGCTTGGCTGCATACAGCGCCTCGTCGGCCCGGGCCAGCAAGGCCGCAGCCTCCACCGGCAAGGCCTCGGGCGCGAGGTAGGCAATGCCGATGCTGGTCGAGACCTGCAGCAGCTCGCCCTCGACCTGCATCGGCCGGTTCACCGCCTGCACGATTTTGCGGGCAATTGCCTGCGGCTCGGCCTCGTTGTGCAGGCCTTCGAGCAGCACCACGAACTCATCGCCGGCCAGGCGGGCCACGCTGTCGGTCTTGCGCACGCAGGCCGAGACGGTGCTGGCGAACTGCACCAGCACCGCATCACCGGCCGCGTGGCCGCGCGAGTCGTTGATGGACTTGAAGTGGTCCACGTCCAGGAACAGCAGCGCCAGGGCCGCGCGGCTGCGCTGGCGCCGGGCCAGCGCCTCGGGCAGGCGCTCGTTGAACTGCAGCCGGTTCGGCAGGCCGGTCAGCACGTCGACCCGGGCCAGCGCCTGCAACTGCTGTTTCGCGGCCAGGCGGTCGGAGATGTCGCGCAGGAAGGCATTCGCGACATGGCCCTCGGGCTCGCGCACCGCGCCAACCGAGAGCTCGACCGGGATCTCGTGGCCGTCCCGGTGCAGCGCGGTGATCTCGATGCGCTGGTTGACCACCGGCCCTTCGCCGGTTTCGCGGAAACGCTCGAAGCCGGCCAGGTGGGCGGCGCGATGGCGCTCGGGAATCAGCAGCTCGTGCATGGTCCGGCCCAGCACCTCGGCCTCGCGCCAGCCGAAAGTGGCTTCGGCCTGGCGGTTCCAGCGGGTGATGCGGCCGTGGATGTCCAGGCTGACGAATGCGTCCGGCGCGTGGCGCAGGATGTTGCGCACCCGCTCCTCGCTGATGGCTTGCGCTGCGGCCACCTGCTTGCGCTCGGTGACGTCGGTGGTCATCGCGTAAAAACCGCGCACCTGGCCGCGCTCGTCCAGGTCCGGCAGGTAGACCGACTGGAAATGGCGCGGCCCGCGCGGCGTGCCGCGCAGGCTCTCGAAGACCACGGACTCGCCGCGCAGCGCGGCCTCGGCCGGCGGCCGCATCTGCGCATATGCCGCCTTGTCGTCGGCCCAGAACTGCTGCAGCGAGCGGCCCAGCAGCCGCTCGGGCTCAACGCCGAAGACCACCCGGTGATGGGCATTGGCAAAGCGGTAGACCTGGTCGCGGTCAACGTAGGTGATCAGCACCGGCACGTTGTCGGTCACCGCACGCAGCTGGGCTTCGGACTGGCGCAGCTGCTCGCCACTGCCGGCCAGCGAGGCCGTCATGCGGTCGAAATGGCGTGCGAGGTCACCCAGTTCGTCCTTGGCCGGGTTGTTCAGCCGCGTGGCCAGATCGCCGCTGGCCACGGCCTGCGTGGCCCGCTCCAGCGCCTGCATCGGCTTGAGCACCCTCATGCGCACCACCAGCGCCGAGCCGATCACCACCAGCAGCATCAGCAGCGGCCCGCCCAGCGCGGCCAGGCGGAAACGCGAGCTGGCCTCCAGCCGCTCCTGCACCGCGTCCTGGTGCCACTGGTAGGCGTAGTCGCTCATCGCCTGGGTGTTGGTCAGCAGCCGGTCCAGCACCATTTCCTTGCGCCGCTCGGAGAAGGCGTCGGACTGGGCCGAGGCCACCTGCAGAGTGTCGAACAGTGGCGGCAGCGCATCGGCCACCGCCTTTAATTCCTGGAAGGCCGGGCCGTCGGCAAACGAGGCATGTTCATCGGCCAGCGCGGCCTGGATCGCCTGCATGCGTGCCTGCCACTGCCCGGCCGCACGCGGCTCGGCATGGCGGGCGTATTCCTGCGTCAGCACCAGCAGGCCTGTGACCTCGTGCGCCATCAGCTGCGCCTGGGCCTGGGTGCGGCTGGCACCGTCCTCGGCGCGGTCGGTCGCTGCGACGACCCACACGGTGCCCAGGCTCACGAGCACCGACAGCACGATGGCGGCCTGCAGCTGGAAGCGGATGCGCATGCGGCTGTACCTTCCTGCCCGCCGGCTACTTCAGCGAACCGGCCGCATTCGGCACGGCCTGGCGCAAGGGCCCGGCATGCACCAGGCCCAGGAAATTCGGCAGCTCGCCGCTGGCATGGCCCTCGCGCAGCGCCCAGCGGGCCTGGCCTTCCATGGTCGTGATCAGCGACTGGTCCAGCCCCAGGCGGTAGCTCAGGCCCTTGCAGGCCCATTCGGCCGACTTCGGCGCCAGCTGCAGTTGCTCGCGCAGCAGGCGCTGGGCCTCCGCGGGGTGTTGCTGGATCAGCCGTTCGGCGCGGTCGATGGCCCGCAGCAGGTGCTGCAGCATCGCGTCCCGCGGCACCAGCAGGCGGCGCTGGGCAACCAGGTTGAAGGTGCCCAGGTAACCCCCGGCGCTGGGCAGCACGCTGGCCTCGCCGCCCAGGCCGTTGAGTATCGAATGGGCAAACGGCTCCCAGATCGAGACCGCGTCGACCTTGCCGGCGCGCATCGCGGGCAGCATCTCCTCGGGCTGCAGCAGCAGCACCGTGACGCCGCGCGGGTCCACGCCGGAGGTGAGCAAGGCCAGGTCCAGCACGTACTGGCTGGAGGTGCCGGCCACCACGCCCACGCGCTTGCCGGCCAGGTCCTGCAGTGCCTTGGGCGCGGGCGCGCCGTTGCCGCCGCGTGCCACCAGCTTGACGTCGTCGGCCGTCGTGGTGATGGTGGCAATGACGGCATGGTCCTGCCGCTTGAAGGCATTGAAGACCACCGGCAGCTCGCCGGCGGTGGCCACGTCGGCCTGGCCATCGAGCATCAGCTGCATGCAGCGGTGGCCGCCAATGCAGTCAATCAGCCGCGCGTCCAACCCCTCGGCGGCGAAGTAGCCCTGGCTTTGCGCCACGTAGACAGGCAGCGACAGCGGTGTGCGCGACACCGCCAGCGTGACCGGCTCGGCCGCCCGGGCAGTCGCAGCCGCAGCAGCCGCAATGGCCGCCGCCAGCCAGGCGAACCCGACCCGGCGCCAGAACCTGGCAACCCACCCTGACGACACTTCACAGCCCATGCATGCCTTCCCGCGTGACGAGCCAGCGCTGGCGCGAAATTGGTGCCCGGAAACCCCGGGCGATCGCGACGCATTGTGAGGTTCAGCCGGCCATTCGAAGGCAGGCAAAACCACTGCTTACACGGCTGAATTCAGGGCTTCAAAACCGCCGTCCCTTTCAGTCCGGCAACGAAAAGGCCATGCCGATCTGCGAGCCGTATATCGGGTAGCGCACCTTGCAGCGGTAGCCGCGCAGCCGCTCGGCGTCCCAGCCCACGGCCTCGCAGGCCTGGCGGATCAGCTCGCCCACGGCCCGCTGCAAGTCCAGGCCCACGTTCTCCGCCAGCAGCCGCAGTTCGGCTTCGGACTGGCGGGCCTCAAGCAGGGCTGCGGCAGCCAGCACCTTGGAGTGCCAGCCGTGCACGAGACCGGAACGAGGATGGAAACGGTCCCGGCGAGCGCCGCAGCTTCAGCCTTGCGCGAACGCCGGCAGCAGCTGGTGGACCTTGAAGCTGCCGGCCGGCAAGGCCTGGGCGGCAATCTCCAGCAGGTGGCGGTGGTGGGTGAAGACCAGCACCTGGCCACCGGCGGCGAAACGCGCCAGTGCCTGCAGCATGCAGGCGGCACGCTGGTCGTCTGCCGTCATCAGCACGTCGTCCAGCACCAGCGGCATCTGGCGCTCGGGCGTGCGCTGGAGTTCCAGTGCGGCCAGGCGCAGCGCGAGGTAGAGCTGGTCGGCGGTGCCTTCGCTCAAGCCGGTCACGGCGATCGGCTGGCCGCCTTCGGGCTGCAGG
>NZ_VIDT01000445.1 GCF_006519715.1 Ideonella azotifigens | reverse complement strand
GCCATGGGAGACGGTCGCCCTCTGGCCGGGCGTGGACACCGCGGTGCGCTCGTGCTGCACCTGGTCGGCCGTAGGCGCGCGATGTTCGGCCTCCTGGAAGCGGCGCTCGCTCACGGTCGGCCGTCGGTTGACACCCGCCTCGCCGCCGTTGAAGCTGATGTGGTTGACCTGCTTGTTGATCACCACGGTGTTGTAGACGTTGCGCACCACCCGCACATTGACGTTGCTGGCGGCCCGGTTGTAGCGGAACACACCGCGGTCCCAGCGACCGCCCTGGTAGCCCGAGCCGGTGTAGCCATGGCCATAGTTCAGGCCGCCATAAAAGCCGACGCGCCGGCCCCAGTAGCCGACATGCCAGAAGTAGCCCGGGCCCTGGAACGCCCAGTAGCCGGGCGTCCACAGTTCACCGGGGTTCGGTGCCAGCACCCAGGTGCCGGGCACCCAGTAGTAGTCGCCGTCTGTCGCGCGCCAGCTCCAGTAGCCTGGCGTCCAGATGTAGCCCTCTCCCGGAACCTGGGGCTGGGCATAGAGCGGCAAAGGCGGCGGCGCGATGTTGATGGCCACCGAAACCTCTGCCCACGACGGCAGCGAAACCAGGATCGCCAGCGCCAGCGCGCTTCTGGCCAAAAGCGATTTCATGGCAGCACCTTCGCTGCCACTGCCATCCCTGCAGCAGGCAGGCTGTTCGCCTTCAGGTCCACCGTGTAGCGCACCATGGTCGGGTCGTCGGGGTCGGTCTTGTGCTGGAAGTGCAGGTGGTCGGCAAACTGCCGCATGCGGCTGTTGTCGGCCGCGTCGCTCGAATGCATGGCACCGATGCCGCGTGCACGTGCCACCTCGATCAGGCGCGCCATCAGCAAGCTGCCCAGCCCCTTCTGCTGCCACTCGTCGCTCACGGTGACCGCAAACTCGCAGTCCTGGCCGTCGGCCCGCGCACTGAAGCGGGCCACTCCCACTTCGCGCTGCTGGTCGCCCTCACCCACCACCGCGACGTAGGCCGCATCGGTGGCGGGATCGATGACCGTCATCTGCTTGAGCAGCGCGTCGCTCGGTGAGCGCAGCGTCTCCATGAACCTGAAGTAGCGCGAAGCGGGCGACAGCGCCTCGATGAACCTGCGCTCCAGTTCGAGGTCATCGGGGTGGATGGGGCGCACCCGCACATGCGTGCCATCGCCGAGGATCTCGTCCACCCCGGAAACCGCGTCTCCATGCAACTGACTGCCTGTGTTCATGGCCATTCTCCGAATGATTCAATGCGGCCCAGCCTGACGCCGCGGTGGAAAACGGTCTGTGCGGTGGCCCACTTCACAGGTGGCAAATGCCCGAGGCCCCAGCAGGCTTGGGGTGCACGTCAAATCGCCTTCAAGTCCGGCAGCAGCCTGTCGTATTCCTTCTTCACCACGGCATAGCACTCGCAAGTCCGCAGTTCCAGGCCGGGCCGGTCGATCACGGTGATGCGGCCGCGGGCGTAGCGGATCAACCCAGCGGCCTGCAGCTTCAAGGCCGCTTCGGTGACCCCTTCGCGGCGCACGCCCAGCATGTTGGCGATCAGCTCCTGCGTCATCACCAGCTCGTTGCCCTGCAGCCGGTCCAGGCTGAGCAGCAGCCAGCGGCACAGCTGCTTGTCCAGCGAATGGTGGCGGTTGCAGACCGCCGTCTGCGCCATCTGCGTGATCAGTGCCTGGGTGTAACGCAGCATCAGGTGCATCACCGGGCCGTTGCGGTTGAAGGCCTCCTTGATGGCCTGGGCGCTGAGCCGGAAGCCCTGGCCGGCGCTCTGCACCACCGCGCGGCTGGGCGTGCTTTCGCCGCCCATGAAAAGCGCAATGCCCACCAGGCCTTCATTGCCGACCACCGCGATCTCGGCCGTGTCGCCGTCCTCCAGCACAAACAGCAGCGAGACGATCGCGGTGGTAGGGAAATAGACGTGGCTGAGCGCAAGGCCGGCCTCATACAGCACCAGCCCCAGCGGCAATTCAACGGCTTCCAGCTGCGGCCGCCAACGCTGCCACTCTGCCTCCGGCAAGGCGGCCAGCAGATGGTTTTCTCTGCCGCCCAATGCGATGACCATGCGGGCCTCCCCAGGCATGAAACAGGCGGCCGGCAACAACCGGTCGCCCTGCCTTTCGCGAGCATAGGCGCCGCGACTCAAACACCATGTTCGGTGCCGCACATACGGCGCTCGCAGATCACACCTGGCGTTCGCCCAGTTCGACCAGCGTGACCAGGAAGCGCCCGCCGGCCAGGTCCCGGGCGGCACATGCATGAACGGCACGCGACCTGCCACCCGGCAAGGCCAGGTTCAGCTCGCAGGCATCCCCTTGCCGACCCTCGCCCACCCCGGCCAGCAAGGCGTGAAGCTTGTCGGCGCTGCGCCGATCAAGAAAGCTGTCCAGGGCCCGGCCCAGCACGGCTTCGCGCTCGCAGCCCAACCAGCGGGCGCCCGTGAGGTTCAGTTCGCAAACCAGCGTGCCGGCACCCAAGGTGAAGTGCCCCACCGGGGCGAAATCGTAGAGCGCAGTCTGGCGAGCCAGCGCCTCCTCCAGCTCGGCACGCGAGTCCAGCAGCTCTTCGCCCTGAAGCTCGAGCTCAACCTGATGCACCTGAAGTTCGTGCAGCAGGGCCAGCGCATCGGGCGCCGTCGCGGGCGAGGAGGCCAGCTCGAAAAGCACCACCAGCGCTTCGGAGGGACTGGTGCCTCTTGCATTCGCGCCACCACGACCGTTCAAGCGCAGCGCTGCACGCGATCTCAGGTCCATCGGGTTTCCCGACGACACAATCTGGCTCGACATGGGGGTTTCCTTTTTCAATCAAGCAACCCTGGGCAGCCCGACTCTATGCCTTGCGCAGACGGGACTCCAGCTCTTTCGCCGCGGTGATGTCAACGAAGGTGATCACCACACCCTGGATGACGTTGGCCAGCGTGCGGTAGGGCATGATCCGGACCGAGTACCAATGCCCATCGGTGGTGGAAATCTGCTTCTCGGAGAACGCGAGCGTGCGCAGCGTTTCCTTCGCGTCGGCATGCAGCTCCGGATAGATCAGCGTGCTGGCGAGTTCGCTGAGCGGGCGGCCGATGTCGCCCTCGCGCAGGTGCACGATGCGCGTGATCTGCTCGGTGAAGCGCCGCACATTCAGCGCGCTGTCGAGAAACAGCGTGGCGATGTCGGTGCTGTTGAGCAGGTTCTGCATGTCGCTGTGGGCCAGCGCCAGGTCGTCCAGCTTGGACTGCAGCTCGGCATTGATGGTCTGCAGCTCCTCGTTCATCGACTGCCCCTCTTCCTTGGAGGTCGTCAACTCCTCGTTGGCGGACTGCAGCTCCTCGTTGGTCGATTGAAGTTCCTCATTGGCGGCCTGCAGCTCTTCCTCAGAGCTGCGCATCTCCTGGCGCAACGCGCGGATCTCCTCGTGCGCCCGCGCCAGTTCCTGGCTGACGGCAGGGTCGACCTCGCCGGCCTTGCGCCTGCGCCGGGCCGCGCCGCCCGCCGGGGCGAGGACTTCGCGAAACACGATCATCGTGGCGCCCGCCAGCGCGTTGGGCTCGTCGATGCGCCGCACGATCACATCCAGCATCTCCTGCGCCGCGCCTTCGAGTTTCAGCCCGTGCAGTTCGATCGGGCCGCCGCCTTGCATGGCCTGGCGCAGCGCCGCCGCCACCTGGGTGCGAATGCCCGGCCGGGCCATCACGTGGATGTTCCAGTTGGCCTTGCCCGCGGCGGGTTCCAGGTACTTGCCGGTCCGGCCGCTGATGTAGACGATGTCGCCGTGCGCATTGACCAGCACGGCAGGCGGCGAGAACTCCTGCAGCAGCACCTGGTCTGCGAGGGTCTGCAGGTTGGCGGGCTGAGCTGTGGTGTGGGGCACGAGCGACTCCTGCGCGGCAGGGCGCAACGGCAAGCGGCGATTGACGGGAAAGTCCACCGAACCGACGTGGGCGGCATTGTCGCCGCGCCGGTACAGCCTGGACTTCGCACTGATGGGCGTGAACAGTGCCGACGCACGCCCCGTCGTCTCGGACCCGCCCAGCAGCAGCACGCCACCGGGGCGCAGGCTGTAGTGGAAGAGCGGAATCAGCCCACGCTGCAGCGTGGCATTGAAATAGATCATCAGGTTGCGGCAGGACAGGATGCTGAGCCGCGTGAACGGTGGGTCCAGGATCACGTCGTGCTGGGCGAACAGCACCATCTCGCGGATCTCCTTCGCAATCACCACGCCATTGCCCTGCGGGCTGAAAAAGCGGGCGAAGCGCTCCGGGCTCATGTCGGCCGCGATCTTCTCGGTGTAGTGCCCCCTGCGCGCCGCGGCAATCGCGTCCGCGCTCAGGTCGGTCGCGAAGATCTGCATCGTGTGCGAGCCAGGGGTGGGCAGCGCGTCGACCGCCTCCCTGAAGCACATGGCCAATGAGTAGGCTTCCTCGCCGGTCGAGCAGCCGACCACCCAGGCGCGCAGCGGCGTGCCCTCGGCGGCGCCGGCCAGCAGCGCGGGCAGCACGCTGTCCTGCAATTCCTGCCAGACCGATGGGTCGCGGAAGAAGGCGGTCACGCCGATCAGCATCTCCTTGAACAACAGGTCCAGTTCCTGCGGGTTCTCGCGCAGGAAGGCCGCGTACTGCGCCATCGTGGCCAGGCGATGCACGCCGATGCGCCGTTCGATCCGTCGGGTCAGCGTGCTGGACTTG
>NZ_VIDT01000444.1 GCF_006519715.1 Ideonella azotifigens | reverse complement strand
GGCGCTGCTTGCCGAACCCGCGAAGCCGTGACGCATGTTGACCATCTGGAATGCCTTTGGAGACCGGTGGCCAGAATAGCCAGCCGGGCAGGCCGCGCCGCGTGACCAAGGTCATCGGCCGGGTGCCTGCCTGAACGCAAGGCTGAGCTTCCAGATGGCCTGCGGCGACGGCGGCTTCGCCCGTCGCAAGACATGCCGCTGGCGCTGCGCGCCTCGCCCGAATCTGCAGCGCTGTTGCAGATGCTCGACGAACAGCCGAACACGCTCGCCGTTGCGCAGTGACCCGTTCGACGGTCACCCGAGCCGGGCTCAGGCGGGCAGCTCGAACTCGATGCCGATCTGGGAGCCGTAGATGGGGTAGCGGATCTTGCAGCGGTAGCCGCGCAGCCGCGCCGCGTCGATGCCGGCCACCGCGCACACATGGCGAAGCAGCTCCCCATAGCGCGGGTATTCCGGCAGGCGGAAGGCGTCCGGGCCGGTGCCCAGGGACTGCACGGTCTCGACCATGTCCAGCCGGTCGTTGCGCCGTGCAGCGTCGTTGGGATGGGCGGCCCCCCGCACGACGGTGTCGAAGATGTGAACCTCGGCCCGCGAGTCAGGCCAGACCTCATCGTGCAGCCAGACGTCCACGATGAAGTACTCGCATGGCGGCTCCGCGTGCCCGCCGATGCCAGCGGTGGACGAATCGCTGGTTCTGCGCCTGCGATTGAAGTTGGACAGCAATTGGCCGCAGACGTAGTCGACGCCGGGTGCGTCGTCGCTTCGGCCCAGCGGCAGGCCGGAAATCGTCGTTTCGACGAACACGCTGCTGTGCTGGACGGTTTCGACCAGATCGGGCGTCACGGTCGAGAAGCCGGCCAGCAACATGTCGCTGGCCTTCGCAATGGGCCGACCTTCGAGCGAAGTCACGGTGTGATGCGCGCCGGGGGGCACGAACCACGATCCGACGTTGCGCAGCAGCCCCGAAGGGCGCGTGCGGCGGCAGCCCAGCAGCGCATCGATGCCCACGGAGCTGAAGTTTTCGGCGCCGGGGGTCGGGAAGATGATGCCCGCGCTCAGCACCACGTCCGCCTGCACGCCGCGCAACGCGCTCATGGCCTTGAAGGCGGCGGCCTTGTGGCGTGCCTCGAATGCTGCGCGCGACTCCACGACCCAGTCGCTCAACACGGCGTCGAAGGCCGCACGGTCGCCGAAATCGGTATCGATGAAGTGGCCCAATTCGTCTACCGCGGCCGCTACCTTGGTGATGCAGTCGCGGTCGACATCGGCAGCGGACGCGCCCCGCAGCATCTGGCGCAGCGCCTCCTGGCCGGGGATCGAGTTCAGCGTCGTGAGCGGGTCGCCGCCACGCACCGAGGTCAGCAGCCGGCTGACCACCGGCTGGCTGAGCTGCAGCACCTCGCGAATCGAGCGCTGGTCGCGCATGCCGCGCCGCCCCAGCTCAGAGACGAGGGTCGAGAGGGCATCCTGCAACTTGCGGCCCAGCAGTTCGGCGCGCTGACGCAGCGCGGTGTCGCGGCTTTCGGAAATCATGAGCATGTCGGCCATGGCGAAAGCATAGCAGCTACGCGTTAGGGATATTCTGAGAATGTTCCAGGAAAATCCTTGCAAAGGATCGAGGCTGGTCCTATCCTGACCTGACACGCGATTTGAGACACGGCCGACGACCCGCAGGGCGGCGCCGATGCCCATCGCGCCCGCCGTTGTTTCCGAGGAGAGAGTCCGATGTCACGTTTTTCTCTGCACGTCCTTGCCAGACGCCTGATCGTCCTTTCTGCGCTGGTGAGCCCGCTCGCCTGGGCTGGCATCAAGGACGTGGAGCCCAACAACAGCTGCGCTGCGCCGCAGAACCTGGGCCAGACCAGCAAGGTCAAGCTGTCCGGCACCATCGATGCGTCGGACGTCGATTTCTACACGCTGACCGCCAAGCCCGGCCAATTGCTCCAGATCGACATGCGCGGCGCGCCATCGGGCGCCGGCACGCTGGGCAACATGCTGATGGGCCTGCTGGATGCCGACTGCAGCGTCGTGCAGTACAGCGACAACTCCGAGAACGGCCTGGAGGCACGACTGGTCTTCATGGCGCCCGCTGACGGCGTGGTCCGCATCGCCGCCGCGGGCGATCCGGATTTCGGCTTCACCGGCGCCAATACCTCGACCGGGACCTACAAGCTGACCATCGGCCCGCCCACGGTGCCGGTGATCGCCTTCAGCGGCAACCTTACGGATGCGGTCACGGGCCTGCCGTTGACCAAGGCCGACTTTGCCGTCGTGAACCTGATGTCCTGCCCTTCGGCGGATTACCAGATCTGCACGACCTACAGCGCACAGGGCATCCCCGACGCGAATGGCCACTACGCGATCGCCCAGGCCTTGCCGCCCGGCGTGTACCAGATCCGCGTGCTTGCCGACAACCACGCCAGCAAGAACCTGGCGCCGGTCACCGTCACCGGCTTCGAGGGCAAGTCGACCAAGAACTACGCGCTGGCGCCGCTGCCCATGGTGGTGTCGGACATGACCCCGTGCCAGACCATCGCGGCCGGCGGGAGCTGCAAGTACTCCTATGTGTTGTCGAACACGACGAGCAAGACCCTGAAGACCAGCGTCTGGTCGCAGACCGAGCAAGGTCCCAACGGCTCGCCGATGTTCCGCACCAACTACACGATGGGCAAGTCGACCAGCGCACCGATGGCGATCAAGCTCGCGCCGGGTGAATCCAAGAAGGTCACGCAGTCGATGTCCTTGAGCGACATGCTGTCGGGCAGCACGGGCGCCTTGTACGTCTACGCTTCCACGGCTGACGACCAGACCAACACCATCGGCTACGGCTACGGCTTCAACTACACCGTGACGGCGGCCGACAAGGCTGTTTCGACCGTGCGCTCGGCCCAGGCCATGAAGCCCCTGATGGCCCGGCAGCTGCAAGCCACGGCGCGCAGCGGGCCCGCTGCGTCGGCAGCGAGCGACGTCATCAGCGGCGTGGCGCTGGATCCGGTGACGAATCAACCGATCACGGACGGCAGCGTGGCGGTGCAGCTTCAGGGCTGCCAGGACCCGAGCCTCGACCTCTGCATGGGCACCAAAGCGCTGTTCACCGTGGACGCCAACGGCAAGTATTCGTACAACGCGCGCCGCCTGGCGCCGGGGCACTACCAGCTCTGGGCATTCCGCCAGGACGGCACGACCTACGGCCTGAACTACTCGCAGGCCTTCGACTACGCAGGCGGCGCCGCCACCGTCGACATCACGGCCGCGAAGGCGCCGGTCAAGTACGGCCCGGTCACGGCGTGTGCAGGTGCCGACGCGCTGCCTGTCGGCACGCCTTGCAAGGCCACCTACGACCTGACCAATGTCACCTCGGCGCCGCTGACGGTGGACCTGTGGGCCGTGGTCTCGACCTACGAGACCGGCTCGGTCCAGGGCTACAGCCAGTACAGCGTGGGGGTGGACGGCAGCAGCACCTTGAGCAGCGTCACGATCGCCCCCGGCGCCACGCTGACCGTCTCGCACAGCCTTCCACTGGCCAAGCAGCTGCCTTCGGGCACCTATGCCAGCACGGAGTTCTTTGCCAGCGTGCCGGGCAAGCAGGCGATGACCCTGGGCAACGCATCCGGCTTCTACGTCAACATCGTGCCCTGATGGCATGCACGCCGGTTGGCGTGCATGCCCCGGGGAAGCGCCCCCACCATCGCGAAGCCTGGCCGCGACCCTGCCAGGCGCGGAATCACCTCACGCGCAGCTCCCGCGCTGCGGCCACCATGTGGCGCAGCGCGGCCTCGGTTTCGGGCCAGCCGCGGGTCTTCAGGCCGCAGTCGGGGTTGACCCAGAGCTGCTCGGGCGGGATGACTTCGGCGGCCTTGCGCAGCAGGCGCAGCATTTCGGCTGTGGTCGGCACGCGCGGTGAGTGGATGTCGTAGACGCCGGGGCCGATCTCATTGGGGTAGCGGAAATCGCCGAAGCCGCGCAGCAGTGCCATGTCGGAGCGGCTGGTTTCGATGGTGATCACGTCGGCATCCATCGCGGCGATGTCCGGCAGGATGTCGTTGAATTCGGAGTAGCACATGTGGGTGTGGATCTGCGTGGCGTCCGCCACGCCGCTGGCCGAAACACGGAAGGCACGCGCGGCCCACTTCAGGTAGGCCGGCTGCTGTGCGCGACGCAGCGGCAGGCCTTCGCGGATGGCCGGCTCGTCGATCTGGATCACCGCGATGCCGGCGGCTTCGAGGTCGGCCGCCTCGTCGCGCATGGCCAGCGCGATCTGCAGCGCGGTGTCGGCGCGTGGCTGGTCGTCGCGCACGAAGGACCATTGCAGGATCGTGATTGGGCCGGTCAGCATGCCTTTCATCGGCTTTTTCGTCAGGCTTTGCGCGTAGGTCGTCCAGCCGACCGTCATCGCCTGCGGGCGGGCCACGTCGCCGAACAGCACCGGCGGCTTCACGCAGCGTGAACCGTAGCTCTGCACCCAGCCGTTGGCGGTGAAGGCAAAGCCGTGCAACTGCTCGCCGAAGTACTCGACCATGTCGTTGCGCTCGGCCTCGCCGTGCACCAGCACGTCCAGCCCCAGCGCCTCCTGGCGCGCCACGGCCAGCGCAATCTCCTGCTGCATTGCCGCCTCGTAGGCAGGCTGGTCGAGCTGGCCGCGCTTGAAGGCCGCGCGCGCCGCGCGGATCTCGGCCGTCTG
>NZ_VIDT01000443.1 GCF_006519715.1 Ideonella azotifigens | reverse complement strand
CTGTGCGTCGCCGCCTTCGTCCGCGGCCGGCGCGCTGACCGGCATCGGGAAGGCCATGCCCTGCCCGTTTTCACGGGCATAAATGGCCACCACGTGGTCCACCGGCACGACGATCTCGCGTGCCACGCCGCCGAAGCGCGCCTTGAACTCGATGTAATCGTTGCCGAGCTTCAGGCCACTGGTGGCCTCGAAGCCGACATTGAGCACGATCTCGTTGTTCTTGACGTACTCCATCGGCACCTGCACGCCGCGGTCGACATACACCGCCAGGTACGGCGTGAAGCCGTTGTCGGTGCACCAGTCGTGCAGGGCGCGGATCAGGTAGGGCCGGGTCGAACTGCCTTGGGCATCCGAAGGGGTGACGGGACTCATGAGACTTCTCTGCTTACCGGCGCACGATCACTTGCGCATGACCTTTTCCGAAGGCGTCAGCGCCTCGATGTAGGCCGGGCGCGAGAAGATGCGTTCGGCGTACTTCAGCAGCGGTGCAGCATTCTTCGACAGGTCGATGCCGTAGTAGTCCAGGCGCCACAGCAGCGGCGCAATGGCCACGTCGAGCATCGAGAAGTCGTCGCCCAGCATGTACTTGTTCTTCAGGAAGATCGGCGCGAGCTGGGTCAGGCGGTCGCGGATCTGCGAGCGGGCTTTTTCCAGTTGCTTGTCGGTGCCCTTGATCCCGCGGCTTTCGAGGATGTTCACGTTGGCGAACAGCTCCTTCTCGAAATTGAACAGGAACAGGCGCACGCGGGCACGGGCCACCGGGTCGCCAGGCATCAGCTGCGGGTGCGGGAAGCGCTCGTCGATGTACTCGTTGATGATGTGCGACTCGTACAGGATCAGGTCGCGCTCGACGAGGATGGGCACCTCGTTGTACGGGTTCATCAACGCAATGTCTTCCGGCTTCGCGAACAGGTCGACGTCACGGATCTCGAAGTCCATGCCCTTCTCGAACAGCACAAAGCGGCAGCGGTGCGAGTAGGGGCAAGTGGTTCCGGAATAAAGCACCATCATGGAGGTGGGCTCCTTCAAATAGCTGTGTCGACGGCAGGCGCCGAAAGAAGAAAACGCAGTGGGCCTGGATTGAACCCACTGCGCATGGTGTCTGGCCGCGAACGGCCAAGCCGCGTATTTTCGGCTATTTTATTTCACGTCTTTCCAGTACGCCGCATTCAGGCGCCAGGTCAGGGTCGTCAGCACCGCCAGGAAGATCAACACCCACACCCCCAAACGCACCCGCTGGTTCTGGGCCGGCTCGCCCATCCACTGCAGGTAAGCGACCAGATCGGCCACTGCGCTGTTGTATTCGGCGGTGCTGAGCTTGCCCGGTGCCAGAGGCTCGAAACCCTTGAAATGTTGCTCGGTCTTGCCGTGCTCGTGCGGGTCAGGCACTTCCTCGTAAACCGCCTTCTGCGGACCTTGCAGTTCCCAGAGCACGTGAGGCATTGCCACACTGGGGAACGCGGTGTTGTTCCAGCCGGTGGCTTTGCTCTCGTCGCGGTAGTAACTGCGGAGGTAAGTGTAAAGGTAGTCGGCGCCACTGCCCTGGGCGCCCGCCCGCGAGCGGGCGATCACGCTCAGGTCAGGGGGCGCTGCACCAAACCATTCCTTGGCCGACTTCGCGTCCAGCGCGACCTTCATCGTGTCGCCCACCTTCTCGGTGGCGAACAACAGGTTGGCCTTGATCTGCGCCTCGGACAGACCGATGTCGCGCAGGCGGTTGTAGCGCATGTAGGCCGCGCTGTGGCAGTTCAGGCAGTAGTTGACGAACAGCTTGGCGCCGTTCTGCAGCGCCGAGACATCGGTGACGCGCTCGGTCGGGAACTTGTCCCAGGGGGCGCCGCCTTCGTTGGCCTGCGCGGCCCCCACCAGGGCGCCGACCATGCACAGCGCCGCGACGGCGCCGCCAATGATTTGCTTGAGCTTGATCATGTTTGTATGGCTCCTGCTCGGGCTCAGTGCGGGTGGAAGGTCACGCGGTCGGGCACGGTCTTGAAGGTGCCCAACCGGCTCCACCACGGCATCAGCAGGAAGAAGCCGAAGTAGTACAGCGTGCCGACCTGCGCGACCAGGGTGCCGATCGCGGACGGCGGCTGGATGCCCAGGTACCCCAGCACGAAAAAGAACACCACGAACACCGCGTACAGGTACTTGTGCCAATCGGGCCGGTAGCGGATGGATTTGACCGGGCTGTGGTCCAGCCAGGGCAGGAAGAACAGGATGATCACCGCGCCACCCATCACGACCACGCCCCAGAACTTGGCGTCGAAGCCGGCGAACACCGCCAGGCCAGTGAACTTGAAGGCACCAAAGCAGGCCAAGGCAGCGAACGCCAAAGCCGCGATGCCCAACTTCACAGCCGACGAGAAGCGGCCGCGCACAATGGCCGCCAGGGCCGCCAGCACGACCACGGCGTCGAAGGCCAGCAGCATGTCGTCGGTGGTCGCTCGCAACATCGAGTAGAACGGCGTGAAGTACCAGACCGGCGCGATGTGCAGCGGCGTCTTCAGCGGATCGGCCGGGATGAAGTTGTTGTACTCGAGGAAGTAGCCACCCAGCTCCGGCGAGAAGAAGATGATGGCGCTGAAGACCATCAGGAAGACGCCGACACCCAGCATGTCGTGCACCGTGTAGTACGGGTGGAACGGGATGCCATCCAGCGGCCGACCCAGCGCATCCTTCTTGGCCTTGATCTCGACACCGTCGGGATTGTTCGAGCCCACTTCGTGCAGCGCGATGATGTGCGCCACCACCAGGCCCAGCAGCACCAGCGGCACGGCAATCACGTGGAAGCTGAAGAAGCGGTTCAGTGTCGCGTCGCCCACCACATAGTCGCCGCGGATCAGCAGCGCCAGGTCGTTGCCGACGAAGGGCACGGCGGCAAACAGGTTGACGATCACCTGCGCACCCCAGAACGACATCTGGCCCCAGGGCAGCAGGTAGCCCATGAAGGCCTCGGCCATCAGGCACAGGAAGATCGCGCAGCCGAAGATCCAGACCAGCTCACGCGGTTTGCGGTACGAGCCGTACAGCAGGCCGCGGAACATGTGCAGGTAGACGACGACGAAGAACGACGACGCGCCGGTCGAGTGCATGTAGCGGATCAGCCAGCCCCAGGGCACGTCCCGCATGATGTATTCGACCGAGGCGAAGGCCTGGGCCGAATCGGGCTTGTAATGCATCACCAGGAAGATGCCGGTGACGATCTGGATCACCAGCACCAGCATCGCCAGCGAGCCGAAGAAATACCAGAAGTTGAAGTTCTTCGGCGCGTAGTACTCCGACAGGTGCTCCTTGTAGAGCTTGGACGCGGGGAAGCGGTTGTCCACCCAGGTCAGCAGCTTCTCACCGGTCGACGCGTCTGCCGGCGCGACTTTGAATTCAGCCATGATTGCCTTTCGTCCTCTTGTCTCGGGTGCCCGTTCAGGCCTTCTTGTCTTCGCCGATCAGCAGCTTCGCGTCGGAGAGGTACATGTGCGGCGGCACTTCCAGGTTGTCGGGCGCTGGCTTGTTCTTGAAGACACGGGCCGACATGTCGAAGGTCGAGCCGTGGCAGGGGCAGAGGAAACCGCCCTTCCAGTCGTCGGGCAGCGAAGGCTGCGGGCCGGCGGCGAACTTGTCGGAAGGCGAGCAGCCAAGGTGGGTGCATACGCCGACCACCACCAGCACTTCCGGCTTGATCGAGCGGTACTCGTTCTTCGCGTACTCGGGAATCGGGTAGGCGGTACGCTCGGACTGCGGATCGGCCAACTGGCCATCGAGCGACTTCAGCGAGGCCAGTTGCTCAGGCGTGCGGCGCACCACCCAGACCGGCTTGCCGCGCCACTCGACCGTCATCTTCTCGCCGGCCTTCAGCGCGCTGATGTCCACTTCCACCGGGGCGCCGGCCGCCTTGGCGCGCTCGGAGGGCGCGAAGCTGCTGACGAAGGGCACGGCCGTTGCCACACCACCGACCGCACCCGCACAACTCGTGGCGATCAGCCATGTGCGTTTGCCTTGGTCCACCGCGTTGTCACTCATGGGGATCCTTCTCTGGGACTCTGTTGGAACTCTGCAAAGACTGCCAAGCCCTTGCAATTCGGTTCTGGGCAACCCGGCATTTTAGCGGACGCCGCCGGCTTTCAATTTGCGATTTCTCAATCTTGTGGGCACCCCTTGGTTCTCAAGGTTGACAGCTGATGGCTGCTGGCAATACTGCTGCAGCGTGTACCAAGGGGTGTACCCTAAGCCGCGATACTGCAGGCCGCGGGAGAACCCGCCATTCAGTCGAACCAACAAGGAGTAGCGCCGTGGGATTTGCCACCGAGTTCAAGGAATTTGCCATCAAGGGCAATGTCGTCGATCTGGCGGTCGGCGTGATCATTGGCGGCGCTTTTGGCAAGATCGTCGATTCGGTGGTGACCGACCTGATCATGCCGCTGGTCGGCCTGGCGATTGGCGGGTTGGACTTCTCGAACTACTACATCCAGCTCTCGGGCGCACCAGCGGCCACGCTGGCCGAGGCCCGCAAGGCCGGCGCAGTGTTCGCCTATGGCAACTTCCTGACCGTGCTGCTGAATTTCATGATCCTGGCCTTCATCATTTTCCTGATGATCAAGCAGATCAATCGGCTGAAGGCTGCCAACCCCCCCGCACCCGCGCCTGCGGCACCGGCCCCCACGCCGGAAGACGTGCTGCTGCTGCGCGAGATCCGCG
>NZ_VIDT01000442.1 GCF_006519715.1 Ideonella azotifigens | reverse complement strand
AGCCGCCGAACCAGTTGGTCACCTTGCCGTGGGCGAAATGCGCGTCCACCTCGCGCGGGTGCACCACGCCGCGTTCGCGCACATAGGCCAGCACGTCTGCGGCCTGCGCCCAGCGCTCTGGCGTCCACTCGTGCCTGGCCTCGCGCGGGTGCATCAGCGCCTGGGTGTCGCGGTGCACATAGCCGTAGTTGACGAAGAAATCTTCCTCATAGGGCAGCTTGGTGTAGCGCTTGTCCAGGTCGCCGGCGCGGTAGTCCAGCACGCGGTGGCGCAGCGTCAGGTCCTGTGCGCGGGCCGGCGCGCGCAGCGGGTCGGCCTGCACAAAGCCCAGGCGCTGCAGTGCGCGGGGCAGGGTGGTGGGTTTGAAGAGGCTGCGGGCAATCGCGTAGCGGCGCAGGTCGTCCAGGGTCAGGGCAGGCATGGCCGGATGATGCCGCAGCGGCGACAATGCCGGCCTCATCGAAATACCGAGATTGACCTCCGCCATGACCACCCTTGGAACCCCGCTGTCCCCTTCCGCCACCCGTGTGATGCTGCTCGGCTCGGGGGAACTGGGCAAGGAGGTGCTGATCGCGCTGCAGCGCCTGGGCGTCGAGACCATCGCGGTCGACCGCTACGAAAACGCCCCCGGCCAGCAGGTGGCGCACCATGCGCGCACCATCACGATGAGCGACCCGGTCCAGCTGCGCGCGCTGATCGAAGCCGAGAAGCCGGACCTGATCGTGCCCGAGATCGAGGCCATTGCCACGCCGGTGCTGGAAGCGCTGGAGGCCGAAGGCAAGGTGCGTTGCATCCCCACTGCCCGTGCCGCCCGGCTGACGATGGACCGCGAAGGCATCCGCCGCCTGGCCGCCGAAACCCTGGGCCTGCCCACCAGCCCGTACAAGTTCTGCGATTCGCTGGCCGAGCTGCAAGCGGCCATCGATGCGGGCATTGGCTACCCCTGCATCGTCAAGCCGGTGATGAGCAGCTCCGGCAAGGGCCAGAGCAAGATCGATGGCCCGGCGGACGTGCAAAAAGCCTGGGACTACGCGATGGCCGGCGGCCGCGTCGGCCCTGGCCGCGTCATCGTCGAAGGCTTCATTGACTTCGACTACGAGATCACGCAGCTGACGGTGCGCGCGGTGGGCGAAAGCGGCCAGGTCGAAACCTTCTTCTGTGACCCGATCGGCCACGTGCAGGTCAGCGGGGACTATGTGGAGAGCTGGCAGCCGCACCCGATGAGCCCGGCCGCGCTGGCCGAGTCGCGCCGCGTCGCCAAGGCCGTGACCGACAACCTCGGCGGCCAGGGCTTGTTCGGCGTGGAGCTGTTCGTCAAGGGCGACCAGGTCTGGTTCAGCGAAGTCAGCCCGCGACCGCACGACACCGGCATGGTCACGATGATCACCCAGTGGCAGAACGAGTTCGAACTTCACGCTCGCGCCATCCTCGGCCTGCCGGTGGACACCTCGCTGAAGAGCCCCGGCGCCAGCGCCGTGATCTACGGCGGCGTCGATGCCACGGGCATCGTCTTCGACGGCGTGGCCGACGCGATGCGTGTGCCCAACAGCGAGATCCGCCTGTTCGGCAAGCCCGAGAGCTTCGTCAAGCGCCGCATGGGCGTGGCACTGGTGCACGACGCGGACGTGGAAACCGCCCGCACCCAGGCCAAGCTGGCCGCCAGCAAGGTCAAGCCGCGCAAGGCTTGAGGCTTGGCGCCAGCCGTTTCCCCCTCCAGCCCGGCAGCCACCTGCCGATAAGCATGCATGAAGCGACCGGCTCGTGTGGGCTGGTCGTCTTGTTCACGCCTGGGTTTCGGAGGATGCTGTGACTGAGACCACCAATCTCGCCGCCAAGGTACTGCTGCTGGAGCATGACGCCAAGCAGTACCAATGCCTGATGGATTTTTGCGAGCGCATGGGCTTGATGGCCATGCCGCGCAGCGCGCCGGACGCGCTGGCCACCTTGTCGCAGCACAAGGACCTGGGCGGCGTGATGCTGGCCGAGGACTTGCCGCTGGAGGGCATGGACAGCCTGGCGCTGGCCTGCAGCATCCACAAGCTGCGGCCGGAGCTGCCGATCTTCCTGCGCCGCACCAGCAACCAGCCGCTGAGCGAGGAGCAGGAAATTGCGATACGCCATCCGTGGACGACCGGCGACCTGGCGCAGCTGCAGTCCTGCGTCGAGCGCAGCATCTTCAGCCTGCGTTACCCGACCGAGCTGGTGAACGGCGTGGTCGAGCTGACCTGCTCGGCGATGCGTTCGATGTTCCCGCATGCGACGGTGAAGGCCGAGTCGCCCTACGTGGTGCACGACCGCATCATCTTCGGCCAGGTGTCGACGCTGATTCCGCTGGAGAGCACCTGGTGCCGCGGCTACATGATGCTGCAGACGGAAGAGGGGGCGTTGCGCCAGGGCCTGATGCAGGGCATGGGTTACGAAGGCGTCGGTGGCGACCTGAATTTCCGCGAACTCAATCACCTGCTGGGCGAGACGACCAACCTGATCTGGGGCGCGTTCAAGAACCGCTACATCCCGCCCAAGGCCTTTGCCAACCAGCAGAGCCAGGTGCCCATCGTGATCAACCACGAGCACAAGTACATCTCGTTCGGCTCGCAGGACCCGCAGCTGTGTGTGCGCTACCAGCTTTCGGACCCGCGCCGCCCCGGCCTGCCGCCGCTGACCATCGTGCAGCGCCTGATCTTCAACCTGCACTGGTCGCCCGAGGAGTTCGCGGTGTTTGCCGACGCTTCCAGCGGCAGCAGCGCAGCCACCGGTGAGCTCGAATTGTTTTGATCGCGCGCCATCCGATGTCTCATTCCCAAAGACCTCAAAGAGGAGACCGCCATGGCCCACGTTCTGGTGGTTGATGACTCCAACACGATGCGGGAGATCGTTGCCGGTTTCCTGAGCAAGAACGGCTTCGAGGTGGCGGTGGCGACCGATGGCCGCGATGGCCTGGTGCAGCTGAACAAGGACCCCGGCATCCGGCTGGTGGTCAGCGACATCAACATGCCCAACATGGACGGCCTGACCATGGCCGAGAAGATCCGCACCGAGCTTTGCAACAAGGACGTGCGCATCGTGATGCTGACGACCGAGGACAACCCGGCGATGCGCACCCGCGCGAAGGCCATCGGCATCAACGGCTGGATCGTCAAACCCTTCCGCGGCGACGCGGTGCTGGGGCCGTTTCGCAAGCTTTGCGGAATGGGCTGAACCCGCCGTTCGCCCATGAAAAAAAGGCCGCCGCCGGAATCCCGGTGGCGGCCTTTGTCTTTGGCACTGGGCGTTTACAAGCCGGCCGCTGCGCGCAGTGCGGCAGCGCGATCCGTGCGCTCCCACGTGAACTCAGGCTCCTCCCGCCCGAAGTGGCCGTAGGCCGCGGTCTTCGAGTAGATCGGCTTGAGCAGGTCCAGCATCTGGATGATGCCCTTGGGGCGCAGGTCGAACAGCTCATTGACCAGCTTGGCGATCTGCTCGTCGGGGATCACGCCTGTGCCTTCGGTGTAGACCGTGACGTTCATCGGGCGGGCCACGCCGATCGCGTAAGCCACCTGGATCTGGCACTGGCGGGCCAGGCCGGCGGCGACGATGTTCTTGGCCACGTAGCGTGCGGCGTAGGCGGCCGAGCGGTCGACCTTGGTCGGGTCCTTGCCGGAGAAGGCGCCACCGCCGTGCGGGCAGGCGCCGCCGTAGGTGTCGACGATGATCTTGCGGCCGGTGAGGCCGCAGTCGCCCTGCGGGCCGCCGATGACGAAGCGGCCGGTCGGGTTGATCAGGTACTTGGTCTCGGCGGTGAGCCATTCGGCCGGCAGCACCGGCTTGATGATCTCTTCGCGCACCGCCTCGTAGAACTCGGGCTTCATCTTGTCGCCCAGGCTCATCTCGGGTGCGTGCTGGGTCGACAGCACGACGGTGTCGATGGACACAGGCTTGCCGTCCACGTAGCGCAGCGTGACCTGGCTCTTGGCGTCCGGCCGCAGGAAGGGCAGGCGGCCGTCCTTGCGCAGCTGGGCCTGGCGCTCGACCAGGCGGTGCGCGTAGTAGATCGGCGCGGGCATCAGCTCGGGTGTTTCGTCGCAGGCGTAGCCGAACATCAGGCCCTGGTCGCCGGCGCCGATGTTCAGGTAATCGTCGCTGGCGCGGTCCACGCCCTGGGCGATGTCGTTGCTCTGCTTGTCGTAGGCCACCAGCACCGCGCAGCCCTTGTAGTCGATGCCGTATTCGGTGTTGTCGTAGCCGATGCGCTTGATCGTGTCGCGCGCGACCTGGATGTAATCCACGTTGGCCTGCGTGGTGATTTCACCGGCCAGCACCACCAGGCCGGTGTTGCACAGGGTTTCGGCCGCCACGCGGGACAGCGGGTCCTGCGCGAAGATGGCGTCGAGGATCGCGTCGGAGATCTGGTCGGCGACCTTGTCGGGGTGACCTTCCGAAACGGATTCGGAGGTGAAGAGATAATCGTTCGCCACTTGGCATTCTCCGGTTGCGAGATGAATGGCAGTTCGTCCAGCTCGGCAACCTGAGAGAGCGGCGAACGCTTTAGCGGCATTTGGCAGGCGATTCTGGAGAGAATCGGCCCGGCGCCATCGGTCGAAAACCTGGCACATCGCCCCGCAAGTTGTCCTGTTAACTCGGCGATGGGGCCGATCTTATCCGAAGCTTTGATGTTCTTGTTGCGAGGTATTTCGCGCTTGCCGCTCGCTTGGGTGCAAGCCCTGGGC
>NZ_VIDT01000441.1 GCF_006519715.1 Ideonella azotifigens | reverse complement strand
CGGCGGGGGTGGCGGCGCGGCGAGGGTGTCGGTCATGAGGGGGACGGCGAGCACGGCCTTGGCCGCATCGTCAGCTGTGAGGAAGGGATGAGGGTTTCGCCCCCCAAAGAGGGATGACGACGAGCGGGCTGCGCCCAACAATGTGACTTCTTGCCGCCCTGCTCGCGCCACCTCTTGGCGCCGTACGCATCGGGCGTCTTCAGACCCCCCGAAAGCCTCCGAAAGCACGCCGTGCAGCAAATCCATTATCCGGGAAGTCATTCGCGTTCCCGCTTCGTCACGCTCACCTCGTGGCTGTGCATCGTCGTCGCGGCCTGCCTCTGCAGCCTGGGCCTGGTGCCCGAGGAGCTGGACGCGCAGTCCGCCCCTTCGTGGCTGGCCGGCCCGTTGCCAGGCGTGGTCGGCTCGCGGGTTTTGGGCGGCATGCTGCTGCTGGCCGTGTGCGCATTGACCGGCGCTGTGGGCCTGCTGCTGCGCCAGGAATGGGCGCGCCGGGTCTTCATCGGCCTGCTGGGCCTGGTGATGCTGGCCTGCGTGGCGGGGCTGTGGTTGCAGCACCTGGTGCTGCAGTCGCTGCTGCAGTCCATGGCCCAGGCTGCGCCGCGCCAGCCGCTGCCGGCTGAGCTGACCGGGCTGGCCACCGTGGCGCAAGTGATGGCGGGCCTGGTCACGCTGCTGATCTGCGCCGGACTGGGCTGGATGATCAAGCGGTTGCGCTCACCCGTGGTGCGCCAGGAATTCGCGAATTGACCCCGGCCGCGGCTCAGTCCGCCAAGGCGTCCATGTAGAACCAGCGTCCCGCCGCGCCGCGTTCGAAGCGGCTCCTTTCATGCAGGCGCTGGGCACGCCCGTTCAGTTTGCAGCGGGCGACGAACTCGACCATCGCGTGGGTCGCGTCCAGCGGCTTGTGCTGGCGCACGTCCAGCCCCAGCCATTGCAGGCCAGGCTCGTCTGGCGCAAGTTCGGTCGGCCGGGTGTCGGGGTGCCAGGTCTGCAGCAGGTAGTCGTGCAGGCCCAGCACAAAGGCGCTGTAGCGCGAGCGCATCAGGCTTTCTGCATCCGGCGCCTGCAGGTGCAGCGGGCCGGCGTGCCAGCGGCCGCAGCAGTCGGCGTAGGCCAGCACCGCTGGCGGTTTGCGGGCCGGCGCCGCAGCGGTCCGGCCGCAAGGGCAGGGCGCGGCGGCGTGCATGGTTTCAGCCGTTCCCGCGTGCCACGCGGCGGATCTCGTCCAGCACCAGGCAGATGGCGCCCAGCGTGATGGCGCTGTCGGCCAGGTTGAAGGACGGGAAGGCCCGGCCGTCGTAGTGCACCTGGATGAAGTCGACCACGTAGCCGTGCATCAACCGGTCAATCACGTTGCCCAGCGCACCGCCCAGGATCATCGAGACCGAGAAGCAGAACAGCGTTTGCTTCGGGTAGCGGCGCAGCATCCAGACGATGAAGCCGGACGCCACGATGCCCAGCACCACGAAGAACCAGCGCTGCCAGCCCGAGGCGCCGGCCAGGAACGAGAACGCCGCGCCGGTGTTGTGAACGCGGACCACGTTGAAAAACGAGGTCACGAACTTGCTGTCACCGAGCTGGAAGTTGCCCAGGATCAGCACCTTGGTGAACTGGTCCAGCAGGATGACCACGACGGCCAGGCCCAGCCAGACGGCCAGGCCGGCACCGGGGGACGAGGAGCTGAGCGCGCCGAAACGGCGTTGGTTTGCACGGGCCATGTTGTGGGGGGTCTCAGGCAATCAGCCGGGTTTCGCCCGCGCCGTAAAGGTTGCTCTCGCAGCGGCCGCACAGGCCGGCGTGTTCCGGGTTGATGCCCACGTCGTCGCGGTAGTGCCAGCAGCGCTCGCACTTGGTCGCGCTGCTGGGCGTGACGGCGACGGCCAGCTCGGCGCCGTCCACCACGGCCGCTGCCGAAGTGATGGTGACGAACTTCAGGTCATCGCCCAGCGAGCGCAGCAGCGCGGCGTCGTCCAGCCCTGCGGTAATCAGCACGGTGGCCTGCAGCGAGGCGCCGACCTGGCCGGCCGTGCGCACCGCCTCGATCTCCTTGTTGACCAGGTCGCGGATCGCCCGCACGCGGGTCCACTTGGCCAGCAGTGCCTCGTCCGGCACGGCCGAGACCTCGGGGAAGGTCCAGTAATGTTCGGTGAACAGCGTGCCGCTGGTGGTCTTCGCGGCGAACACGGCCCAGGCTTCCTCGGCGGTGAAGCTGAGGAAAGGCGCCATCCAGCGCAGCATCGCGTTCGTGATGTGCCACAGCGCGGTCTGCGCGGAGCGGCGGGCGAGGCTGCCGGCGGCGGTGGTGTAGAGCCGGTCCTTCAGCACGTCCAGGTAGAACGCGCCCAGGTCTTCCGAGCAGTACACCTGCAGCTTGGCGACGACCGGATGGAACTCGTAGGCCGTGAAGTGCTTCAGGATGTCGGCCTGCAGCTCGGCGGCGCGGGCCAGCGCGTAGCGGTCCACTTCCAGCATCTGCTCGAACGGCACGGCCTGCGTGGCCGGGTCGAAGTCCGAGGTGTTGGCCATCAGGAAGCGCAGCGTGTTGCGGATGCGGCGGTAGGCATCCACCACGCGGGCCAGGATCTTGTCGTCGATGTTCAGGTCGCCCGAATAGTCGGTGGACGCGACCCACAGGCGCACGATCTCGGCACCCAGCTTGTTGGTGACCGACTGCGGCTCGACCGTGTTGCCCAGGCTCTTGCTCATCTTGCGGCCCTGGCCGTCGGTGGCGAAGCCGTGGGTCAGCAGGCCGCGGTAAGGCGCGCGGTCATACAGCGCGCAGCCCAGCAGCAGCGAGCTGTGGAACCAGCCGCGGTGCTGGTCATGGCCTTCCAGGTACAGGTCGGCCTCCGGGCCTTCCGAGTGGAAGTCGCCATTGGCATAGGCGTGTGCATGGCTGCCGCGAAGCACGTGCTGGAAGGTGGAGCCGGAGTCGAACCAGACCTCCAGGATGTCGGTGCTCTTGGTGTAGGCGGCTGAGTCCTCGGCGCCGAGGATTTCCTCGGTCGTCACGCGGCTCCAGGCCTCGATGCCACCTTTCTCGACGATGTCGGCCGCCTGGTCCAGGATTTCCATCGTGCGCGGGTGCAGCTCGCCCGAATCCACGTGCAGGAAAAACGGGATGGGCACGCCCCAGCTGCGCTGGCGCGAGATGCACCAGTCGGGCCGGTTGGCGATCATGTCGCGCAGCCGGGCCTTGCCGTTCTCGGGATAGAACTGGGTGTGGTCGATCGCGTCCAGCGCGAGCTGGCGCAGCGTCTTGCCTGCCTTGTCCTTCGTGAAGACACCTTCGCCTTCATCCATGCGCACGAACCATTGCGCCGCGGCGCGGTAGATCACCGGCGTCTTGTGGCGCCAGCAGTGCGGGTAGCTGTGGGTGATGGTCTTGGTAGCCATCAGCCGGCCGGCGTTCTGCAGCGCTTCGAGGATGACCGGCACGGCCTTCCAGATGTGCAGGCCGCCGAACAGCGGGAAGTCCGCCGCGTAGGTGCCATTGCCGGTGACCGGATTCAGGATGTCTTTCAGCGGCAGGCCGTGGGCCACGCAGGAGTTGAAGTCGTCCAGGCCGTAGGCGGGAGACGAATGCACGAGGCCGGTGCCGTCAGTCGCGCTCACGTAGTCGGCCAGGTAGACGGGGGACAGGCGGCGGTAGCCGGCGTCCACGTCGTACAGCGGGTGGCGGAACTCAAGCCCGCCGAGCTGCTTGCCCGGTGCGGTGGCGATGACGGTGCCTTCCAGGCCGAAACGCTGCAGGCAGCTGGCCACCAGGTCTTCGGCCAGCACCAGGCAGCCCTTGGGCGTGTCGACCAGCGCGTAGCTCAGCTCGGGGTTGGCGTTCAGCGCCTGGTTGGCCGGGATGGTCCAGGCGGTGGTGGTCCAGATGACGGCGAAGCCGGTCTTGCCAGCGGGCAAGGCGGGCAGGCCGAAGGCCGCGGCGAGCGCGCCTGCGTCGTTGGTCTCGAAGGCCACGTCCAGCGTGTCGCTCTTCTTGTCGGCGTATTCGATCTCGAACTCGGCCAGCGAGGAGGCGCAGTCGAAGCACCAGTAGACCGGTTTCAGGCCACGGTAGACGAAGCCACGCTCGATCACGCGCTTGAAAGCGCGGATCTCTCCCGCCTCGTTGGCCGGGTCCATGGTGCGGTACGGGCGCTCCCAGTCGCCCAGCACGCCCAGGCGCTTGAAGTCCTCGCGCTGCTGGCCGATCTGCTCGGTGGCGTAGGCGCGGCTCTTGGCCTGCATCTCGTCACGGCTCAGGTTGCGGCCAAACAGCTTCTCGATCGCGTTTTCGATCGGCAGGCCGTGGCAGTCCCAGCCGGGGATGTACTGCGCATCAAACCCGCCCAGCTGCTTGGACTTGACGATCATGTCCTTGAGCACCTTGTTCAGCGCGTGGCCGATGTGCAGCTTGCCGTTGGCATACGGCGGGCCGTCGTGCAGCACGAACAGCGGCGCGCCGTGGCGGGCGTCGCGCAGGCGCTTGTACAGGCCGCCGTCGGCGCGCGAGGTGTCGTTCCAGTCCTTGATCCAGGCCGGCTCGCGCTTGGGCAGGTCGCCGCGCATCGCGAACGGCGTGTCGGGCATGTTCAGCGTGTCGCGGTAGGCGCTGGGCGCCGGCGTCTTGGAGGTCGGGGCAGTCGAATCGGTCATGGCGTTGGGCGCCGCATCGGCAGGGCGCGTCCGAAAGTTCAGGCAGAGGGGTGGCGGCGCGC